>CANHKH010000352.1 GCA_947460165.1 Comamonadaceae bacterium | reverse complement strand
GGGCTCCTCAGGCCAGTGAAAGCGTCGGTACTGCAATCGATGAACGCTGTGCCAAGGAAACGGTCAACGCATCGTAGCCATAGACCCAGTCTGGATCAGTCCGGGCACTCATCCACTGATTTTTGTGCGAAGTCAGTTGGATGAGGCTGACGCGTTCCTTGCGGGTTGCCTCGTATCTGCGGAACACCTCTGGATAGTCGCCGCCCTCCTCAAGGCAGCGCGCCAAAATTGCCGCGTCCTCGATAGCGCTGGTGGCGCCCTGTGCCATGTACGGCACCATCGGATGGCATGCATCACCCAGCAGCGCAACTCTGCCCTGACTCCAGAACGGTAAGGGGTCTCGCTCGTAGAGGGACCACTTGTGAGCTTCAGGGCAAGCCTGGAGCACCGTCTGCACCTGAGGATGAAAACCCGCGAAAGCAGCCCGCAACTGCTTCATGTCTCCCTTGGCGGACCATGATTCGTTTTGCCACTCAGGCTCAGGAAGGCTGGTCACAAAATACAGCTCGTCTCGTTGTGGGGTGATGTAGTAAATAACGATGTGCCGGTCCGGCCCCCACCACTTGGTGCAGTCGTCAACCTGCGCGCCCTTGAGCAAGCTGGCAGGAAAGGTGGTGCGGTAGGCCACCCGCCCTGTGAAGCGGGGCGCTTCCGCCCCATGCATCCACTCCCTGACCCGCGAGTGCACACCATCTGCAGCAATGACAGCGGCTGCGCGTGTCGAACTGCCATCCGTAAAACGCAAGGTCACGCCGGAGCCATCGTCTTCAAGGTCTTGTAGCGTTTTGTTCAGGTGCAGCCGCTGCGGCTCAACGGTTGCGGCAACTGCGGCATGAAGATCGCCGCGGTGAAGCAGCAAATAAGGCGCGCCATACCGTTGCTCAAACGCATCGCCCAGCAGCAATTCGTGCTTGCGGGCGCCGGTGTCCCATTCGCGGTTGTCCCAGGATGTAGGGCGGAACGCAGCTTCGCGAAGTCTTTGCTCAAGGCCCAGTGAGCGCAGCACCTTCAGCGCGTTAGAGCTTTGCTGGATACCAGCGCCAACGCGTGCGAACTGCTTGGCCTGCTCGTACACGTGCACGTCAAATCCGCGCCGCTGCAGCAGGGCGGCAGCCGTAAGGCCGCCTATACCAGCACCAATGATGGCAATCGTGGACATGGCGTTCCTGTTCAGTTCATGGTCAGTTTGGCACGCTTGACGACCGTGTCCCACTTCGTCATCTCGGCGCGAATGAAATCGCCGTATTGCTTGGGCGTCTGCGGAACCGGCTCAGCCCCTATGCCTTGCATGCGTTCCCGGGTTTCTGGATCGCGCAGCACGCGGACAATGTCGCTATTGAGCTTGGTCACGATTTCTACAGGCGTGCCCACTCGGACCGACAAGCCGCCCCAGGTCTGTGCCACGTAGCCGGGCAGACCGGCTTCGGAGGCTGTGGGCAGCTGTGGCAGCAACTGGGACCGCTCCGGCGCTGCCATGGCAAGGGCGCGTAAGCGGCCACTTTGCACATGTTGCAAAGCACTGGGAATATCGGCAAAGACCACATCGATGCGGCCGCCGAGCAGATCCAAAATCGCTGGGCCATTGCCCTTGTACGGTACGTCGCTGAGGCCAATACGCGCCTGCAGCTTGAACAGTTCACCGGCGAGGTGCGCACCGCCGCCCGAGCCAGAATGCCCGAAGGTCAGCTTGTCGGGCTGTGCCTTGGCCGCATTGATCAGCTCGTTCAGCGTCTTGAAAGGGGCTTCTGCATTGACAACCACCATGATCGGGTAAACCGCCGCCAAAGACAGCGGCAAGAAATCCTTTTCTATGTCGTAGCTCAGGTTGCCTTTCATGCTCGGCAGCACCGTATGGTGAATGACCGAGAACAACAGGGTGTAACCGTCCGCTGGTGCCTTGATCGCCGCTTCTGCAGCGACGATGCCGCTCGCACCGACACGGTTTTCGACCAGCACGTTCTGATTCCACAAGGCTTGCAGCTTGCCCGACAGGATGCGCGCCGTTTGGTCTATGGGGCCGCCAGGAGCGAATGGAACAAGAATGCGAACCGGTTTGTCTGGGAATGCCGATTGCGCTCTCGCAAATGGGCTAGCGAGCAAGGCTGTGGTGGCAGATGCTACGAAACGCCGACGATGAAGATTCATTTTTTGTCTCCTTTGCAACTGGTGTTGTTCATGGCTCAAGTGCGCCACCAGCATGGTTGCAATATCTCTGGAATGGTTCAGTGGCGGCATTTGTCCGGCACCTTCGAGCTCTGGGCAGGAACATGGTGACTGTCTAGAGCCGCCGCGATTCGTGTGCTCTGATGGCCGATACTTTGGCCGTCAGCGCTCAAGCTCTGTGGTCGAAGATGACATGGTAGGCGCACCCGCACTTGCACAGGTCGCGGAAGTATTTTTTGGTGAAGGCGTCTGGCCAAAAAACCATGGCCCAAGTTCCATCAGTTGGGCTGGATTTTCCCGGTGTCGATGACTTTGGCCCACATCTCAATTTGTTGGCTCATGTAGGCGGTGAACTCAGCGGGACTCATGGTGGCGACATCCATGGAACCTTGCTCTAGCTGCCTCCGCACTTCAGGACGCTGCATCACGGTCACTGCATCGGCATTGAGCTTCTGGACAATGTGAGCAGGGGTTTTTGCGGGTGCATGTAAACCATGAAATGCCAGCGCCTCGTAGCCTTTGATGTGCGCAGCAATAGGGGGGACGTTGGGCATGCTGGTCACCGATTGTCTGCCTGTCACCGCAATGGCGCGTATGCGTCCGGCTTCGATTTGAGCTTTGGCCGTCGGGATGGAGCTTGCCGAGAACTCAATGTCCCCTGACAGTAGACCTGCAATAGCGGGCGCTGAGCCTTTGTAGTGAACTGCATCTGTCCTGATGCCACCCATTTGGTTCATCATCTCCAGAAAAATGTGCGGAGAGGTGCCGGGGCCACCGGTGCTGTAACGGAATTTTCCGGGATTGCTCTTTGCTTGGGCCAGCAAATCGCCGAAATTATTCACTGTAGACGTGGTGGGGGCGACCAAAACCAGAGGGAAAGACACCAGCCGGGTCACATGCGCAAAGTCGTTCAAGGGGTCGTACGGTAAGGTCTTGAAAAGACTCTTGGCGACGGCCGTGTTGCTGATGTCGCCCAATAACAAGGTGTAGCCATCAGGTGGCGACTTGGCCACAAAATCTGCCGCAATTGTTCCACCCGCGCCCAGCTTGTTTTCGACGACCACCGTCTGGCCCCAAAGTTCGCTCAACTTCTGCGCAAGGATTCTTCCTACGAGGTCCACCGAGCCCCCCGGAGAGAATCCGATCACCACTCGCACGGGCTTTGCAGGAAAGTCTTGTGCCCACAGCGGGCAGGCGCTTGAGAAAAGAAGCAACAGAGTTGTCACGAAAAATTTTCTCGACATGATCTCTCCTTGGGTACTTGCTAAAAAGGACGTGAACCCAGCACGGCTTGTTGTGCCAATTGGAATGGGTTGAAATCAGGCTATCCCGAGCATTTGGCGGGCGATTTCGGGTGTCGCGATCGGGCGACCCCAGATTCGGGCTGTCGCAGTCCACTGTTCGACCAGGAGTGCGTTTGTGGCGGCCAACTCGCCAGGCCTTAGATAGACCATGTCTTCCATTCCAGTGCGCACGTGTCCCCCTTGGGCAAACGCCAACAGCGCCATCTGGAGGTACTTCTCCGTATCTGGCGCTTGACTAGAAATGGCCCACTCGGCGCCTGGCGGTAATTTCTCTAAAAGAAATGGCAGGACCCGGGGATCGAGCGGAATGCCGCCTGGCAAGCCAAAGACGAACTGTACAAAGGCCGGACGAGCCAGCAGGTTCTCCTCGTCGAGCTTGTTCACCATGTACATGTGGCCCAAGTCGAATACTTCGATCTCAGGAACGATGTTCCTGGACTTCATGCGTGCTGACATCTCGCGCAGGTAGTGAGGCGAGTTGTCATAAAGGCGATTGCCGATGTTGAAAGAGCCCGCATCGAGCGACACCATCTCTACGTCCACTTCCACGGCCGCCAGCCGTTCCGAGTGCGAGGCTCTGCCCCCGTTGTCGCCGGCGCTGATGTTGATGATGGCATCGCATCCGGAGGCTTTGATCAGGTCAACGGTTCGGCGGTAGTCCGCCACGTCTGACGTAGTGCTGCCGTCGTCCCGTCGTGCGTGAATGTGCACCATCGCTGCGCCAGCACGCCAGCATTCGATTGCTGCGTTGGCGACTTCCTCGGGCGTGACTGGGTGGTGAGGCGTCTTGGAGCGAGGAGGAG
>CANHKH010000351.1 GCA_947460165.1 Comamonadaceae bacterium | reverse complement strand
TGTTGGTAAAGCGCCCCGCAGTGAGCGACCAGTCGGTGTTGAGCCTGTACTCCAAGCCCAAGCCCGGATTGGGGTCGCGCAGCTGTAACTCGCGGTCGAAGTGATGAGAGTTATAGCCCGTGTTGACCCACAGCCGGCTGCTGTCGAACTGGGCCTGCGCGCCAGAACAGGCCAGCAGACCCAAGCTCAGCCCCAAGAGGCGCAGTCCCATCAATCGCAGCCCCTTCAGGCGCAGCCCCACGGCCTCACGCCTTGGCAAAGTGCGCCGCTGCGGCTTGCACCGTGGCGTCTATGTCGGCGTCGGTGTGGGCGGCGCTCACAAAGCCGGCCTCGTAGAGCGCGGGCGCAAAGTACACGCCGGCGTCCAGCATGGCATGGAAAAAGGCATTGAACTTGGGGCCGTCGGTGGTCATGACCGTGGCGTAGTTCTGCGGCAGCGGCTCCATCAGGAAAAAGCCGAACATGCCGCCTTGGCAGTCGCCGCAAAAGGGCAGGCCCGCAGCATGGGCCGCCTGCGTCAGGCCCGTCACCAGGTGCTGAGTCCTGGTGCCCAGGGTCTCAAAAAAGCCGGGTTTGCTGATTTCTTTGAGCGTGGCCAGGCCGCAGGCGGTGGCCACTGGGTTGCCGCTCAGGGTGCCGGCCTGGTAGACCGGGCCCAGCGGGGCCAGCTTTTCCATGACGGCGCGCTTGCCGCCAAAGGCGGCCAGGGGCATGCCTCCGCCAATGACCTTGCCCAGCACCGTCATGTCGGGCTCAAAGCCGGGAATGAGCTGGGCGTAAATGCTTTGTGCGCTGCCCAGGGCCACCCGAAAGCCGCTCATCACCTCGTCAAACACCAGCAAGGCGCCGTATTGGCTGCACAGCTCGCGGCAGCGCTTCATGAAGGGCACACTGGAGCGCACAAAGTTCATGTTGCCGGCAATCGGCTCGATCATCAGGCAGGCCAGTTCGGGGCCGTGGATCTTGAAGGCTTCTTCCAGTTGCTCGACGTTGTTGAATTCGAGCACGATGGTCTGGGCCACCACCTCGGGCGGCACGCCCGCACTGGTCGGGTTGCCAAAGGTGGCCAGGCCAGAGCCGGCTTTGACCAGCAGCGCGTCGGCATGGCCGTGGTAGCAGCCCTCAAATTTGATGATTTTGCTGCGGCCGGTGGCGCCGCGCGCCAGGCGCAACGCGCTCATGCCTGCCTCGGTGCCCGAGCTCACCAGGCGCACCATCTCCAGCGAGGGCACGGCCGCAATGATGGCTTCTGCCAGCTCTACTTCACGCTCGGTGGGCGCGCCAAAGGAAAAACCGTCGAGTGCGGCTTTTTGCACGGCCTCGAGCACCGCCGGGTGGCCATGGCCCAGGATCATGGGGCCCCAGGAGCCGATGTAGTCGATGTACTTTTTGCCGTCCGCGTCCCAAAAATAAGCGCCTTGCGCACGCTGCACAAAGCGCGGCGTGCCGCCCACGGCGCGAAAGGCGCGCACAGGCGAGTTCACGCCACCGGGGATCACGGCTTTGGCCCTCTCAAAGAGGACGTCGTTCATGGAGGTTTTATTGTTTGGTGCCATGGGGAGGGAGTTCAAAGGTCGGGGGAGCGGGGGGCTTGCCTTCGCCAGCGTCGAGGTCCAGGCCGGGTGTGTCGTCGTCGTCCACGTCGGCCTGGGCCCAGAACAGCCGGTCAGGCAGCAACTGGCCCATGCCAGGCTGAAAGCCCGCGTCCAGGCTGTGGTCCAGGTAGCTCAGGGCTTCGGCGGTGGCGCTTTGCAGGTCCAGGCCGGTGGCCAGCAAGGCCGTGAGGGCCGCCGACAGGGTGTCGCCCGCACCGGCAAAACTGGCTTCAAAGTGCTCGAATTTTTCACTGAAGAGCACGGTGACCGGGCTGGCCAGCACGTTGTCAATGTGCTGCTCGGGCAGCGAGATGCCTGTGACCAGGGTGTAGGGCACGCCGTATTCGGCCGCCGCCTTGGCAATTTCGCGCGCGTTGGGGCTGCGCTCGCCGCTCCAGTCGGGGAGCAACCAGCGCCACAGCGTGCTGTGGTTGCCCACCAGCACCGTGGTTTGGGGCAGTATCAGGTCGCGAAAGGCTTCTAAGTAGTTGTCCAACTCGGACTCGTCCCACCACGACAGGTTGGGCATGTAGGCAATGACGGGAACTTCGGCGTAGTCGGTGGCAATTTCCGCAATGGCGGCAATGTTCTCGGGCGAGCCCACAAAGCCGACCTTGATGGCGGCCACCGGCATGTCTTCCAGGGCGGTGCGGGCTTGCTCGCCCACGGCCTCTTCGTCAAAGGCGAAGTGGTCAAAGATTTCGGCCGAGTCGCGGTAGTAAGCGCCGGTCACCACCGTCAGGGCGTGGACACCGGCCGAGGCCATGGCGGTCACATCGGCCGACAGACCGCCCGCGCCGCTGGGGTCATTGGCGTTGAAGCTCATGACGCAGGCCGGGCTGGCGGATTCGTCGCCTGCGGAGCTGGGATCGGCTGCAAAAGTGGAGGTAGGCATGCGTTCAGATTGTGCCTGCCAAGAAGGCAAAACCACATCTATACAATCTTACCCATCTTATTAAAGGCGCTCTTTCACCGTGACCTCCTCCACCAACTCGACCACCTGGATGTGCTTGATCTGCGGCTGGATCTATGACGAAGCCGCTGGCGCTCCCGAGCACGGCATTGCAGCCGGCACCTTGTGGGCCGATGTGCCCATGAACTGGACCTGCCCGGAGTGCGGCGCGCGCAAAGAAGACTTTGAGATGGTGGCGCTCTGAGCGCTTGAGCCCAGCGCCTGCAAAGACGAGGCCATGGCTTTGCCCTTGAGCCAGCCCGCCAGCAAGCCCCTCAGGCCGCCGTATCGCCTGATTTTTTGACCACCGCATACCGCGCCAGCGTGCGCGCCCTGGCCAGGTCATGCGCCACCACCGGGCGCGGGTAATTCACCCCCAATTCCACACCCGCCGCGGCCAACTCCAGCGGCGCACACGCCCAGGGGGCGTGTATGGTTTTGCTGGACAAACCCGCCAGCTGCGGCAGGTAGCGGCGAATGAACTTGCCCTCGGCGTCAAATTTGAGGCTTTGGCTGACCGGGTTGAAGATGCGAAAGTAAGGCTGCGCGTCGCAGCCGCTGCTCGATGCCCACTGCCAGCCGCCGTTGTTGGAAGCCAAGTCAAAGTCGTTCAGGTGGCTGGCAAAGTAGCGCTCGCCCCAGCGCCAGTCAATGCCCAAGTCTTTGATCAAAAAGCAGGCGCTGACCATGCGCAGGCGGTTGTGCATGTAGCCGGTTTGGTTGAGCTGGGCCATGGCCGCGTCCACCAGCGGGTAGCCGGTGCGGCCTTCGCACCAGGCGGCAAACAGCGCTTGGGCCGCGTCGCCGCTTTCCCAGGCGATGGCGTCGTACTCGGGCTTGAAGGCGCGCTCGGCCACACGTGGGAAGTTGCTCAAAATTTGGGCGTAAAAATCCCGCCAAATCAGCTCATTGAGCCAGGTGGTGGCGCCCTCGTGGCCCAGGGCCTGTTGCTCAAACGCGTGGCGCGCCATCTCGCGCACCGACACCGTGCCAAAGCGCAAGTGCACGCCCAGGTAGCTCGGGCCCTTGATGGCGGGGTAATCCCGGGTCTCGCCATAGCGCCCCATGCGCGGCAAAAAGTCTTCAAAGAGCGCTTGCCCGCCGGTGGCGCCCGGCGCTATGCCCAGCTCGCTGAGGTTGGTTTTTTCAAAACCAATCTCAGCCAGCGTGGGCACCCGGGCTTGCGGCACCTCGGGCCGGTCGGCCAGGGCCGCGGCCAAGGGCTCTGTGGCCCTGTCTTCCAAATGCCGGCTGGTGACGGTTTTGAGCCAAGCGTTTTTGTAAGGCGTGAACACGCCGTAAGGCCGGCCAGCTTGGGTCAGCACCTCTTCGCGCTCAAACACCACATGGTCTTTGAAGCTGTGAAACGCCATGCCGCCTTGCTGCAGGGCTTGGGCCACCTCGGCGTCACGCGCCAGGGCCTGGGGCTCGTCGTCGTGGTGGGTGAACACCGCCTGCACCCCCCATAGCGCGGCCAAGCGGGGCAGGGCTTCGCGGGCCCAGCCGTGCTCCACCAAGAGGCCTGCGCCTGGGCGGCCGTGCGCTTGGCCCAAGCGCGCCAGGCGCTCGTGCAGGTCTTGGAGTGAGCCCAGGATGAACTCCACGCGCCGGTCGCGCCGGGGCAGGGCGTCCAAAATCTCTCGGTCCAGCACAAACAGGCACAGCACCTCGGTGCAAGTGCTCAGGGCGTGGTGCAAGGCGGTGTGGTCGTGGGCGCGCAGGTCGCGC
>CANHKH010000350.1 GCA_947460165.1 Comamonadaceae bacterium | reverse complement strand
CGTGCGTTTTGTCAGCGTGCTGCCCAAAACCCGCAGCGGCAAACTGCTGCGCCGCGCGATTCAGGCCGTGTGCGAAGGCCGCGACCCGGGCGACCTGACCACGCTGGACGACCCGTCTGCACTGGAGCAGATCAAGTTGCGCGTGGCGGGCTGAGACTGGTTGGCCACGCAGCCCCACGGCCTACGGGTCTGTGGGGCTGAGTTCAAGGCCGGACTGTGCGGGCACACCTTGGAGGGCAGACCACGCATCTTGGAGCTTGTACCTCGTCCCCCGTCCCACGCCTGTCTGCACCAGCAGCCCCATGGCGCACAAGGCCGTGAGTTCCCTGTAGGCCGTGGCGCGTGAGACGCGGCAGAGGTTGACGTATTTTTCGGTGCTGATGCCCTGGGTAAACCCTTCAGGAAAGCGGTCATAAAGCTTGTTGATGGCTTTGGCTTGGCTGGTCGTGAGTTGGGGGTGCTGCGCGCGCACCTCGGCCCAAAAGCGAGTTTTTTGCAAGGCCGACTGCATGTGTTCCCAAGAGGCGTTGGCCGCTTGGTGCACGCAGCCTACAAACCATTGCACCCAGGGCGTCACGTCCATGTGGGCTTGCCCGGTGGCCGCTTGCAGTTGGGCGTAGTAGCCCGCCCGGTCCAGCCACATTTGCTGCGACAGGCTCCACAGCCTTTTGTCGGTGTTCAGGTCTTGCGCCAAGGCCATTTCAACCAGTGCCCGGCCCACACGGCCGTTGCCGTCTTCGAAGGGGTGAATGGCTTCAAGCCAAAGGTGGGCCAGTGCGGCACGCACCAAACCATCGGTCTGGTGCAAGCTGCTGTTGAACCAGTGGATGAGCCGAGTCATCTGTGCAGGCACGTCGGCTGAATCGGGGGCTTGGTAGTGCACAAGGTCGGGCTGGCCCAGGCGGGGCGTGACGATCTGCATGGGCTCGGGATGGTCACGGTAAGCGCCTGTGCGAATTTTTTGGGCGCCGCTGCGCCCGTTGGGAAACAGCGCCGCCTGCCAGCCGTGCAAGATGTCGTGGCTCAGGGGCTGGTGGCTGTGCGCCATGGCCGCTTGGAGCAAGTCCAGCGTGGCCTCGGTGCGAGCATCTCGCTCCTGAGCTTTGGCCTGGTCCAGCCGCAAACGCCTGGCGGCTGAGGCCCGCACCGAGTTGACTTGCAACACCTCGCCTTCAATTTGCGCGGTGGCCAGGGCCTCGTTGGCCCAGCCTTGCAGTTGAATCTCACCCAAGTCCAGCATGTGCAGATGGCTGGCCAAGCCCATGACCCGACCTTGGGCAAAGCGTGCCTGGGTCAGCGCCGGTTGCAAGGCGGCCAGATCGAGCTGAAATTGAGGCCACTGCGGGGATTGCCAGATGTACATGAAGCGTATTTTAAAGATTTACGCTTTAAATTTGAAGCGTAAAAGGCTTTTTTACGCTTCAATCATTGGAGCCTAGACACCCAGCGAACGCCGCAGCGGCCGCGCCCAAGGCCTAGCAAGGCCTGGGCTTGTCCGACGTGCGCCTGACGCTGAGGACAGGGCTGGGCCACAATCAAGTCCTTTTTGGTGCTATCGCTTCTTCTAATAGATATCCATGAGTTTGATGAACACCCGCAGAAACGCTTTGCAGCAAAGCTTGGCCGTGGCCGGCTTGCTGGCCACAGCCGGTTTGTGGCCTGGTCGTGCCCTGGCTTTCACCAAAGCCGCTTTTGATGCCAAAAACATGGCCGAGGCGGTGCGTGCCCTGGGTGGCCAGCCGCCCATGGCCAGCAAAGACATTTCGCTGGAGGTGCCAGAAATTGCCGACAATGGGGCGGCCGTGCGGGTGAGCTTTTCCACCACCTTGCCCAGGGTGCAGCGCATGCTGCTCTTGGCTGAAAAAAACCCCACGCCCTTGGTGGCGGTGTTCAATGTGAGCGAGAGCATAGAGCCCAGCTTCATCATCAACACCAAATTGTCCGAGTCCACCGACGTGCTGGCGGTCGCCATGCTGGCCGATGGGCGCGTCTTGTTCACCAAAAAGCCCGTCAAAGTGACGCTGGGCGCCTGCGGAAACTAAAAAACCATGTCTGACATGCGAATCCGAGCGCAAGCCAGCGGCAACCAAGCCACTGTGCGCGTGCTCATGACCCACGAGATGGAAAGCGGCCAGCGCCGCGACGCGGCAGGCAAGCTGGTGCCGGCCTGGCACATTCAGGACGTGAGCGTCAGCCACAACGGCCGGCCTGTGATGACGGCCGAGTGGGGGCCTGCAGTGTCCAAAAACCCATTCTTGCAACTGGTCATCAAGGGCGCCAAAGCCGGCGACAAGGTGGGCATTTCTTGGCGCGACAACCGTGGCGAGACCCGCAACCAAGAGGCTGTGGTGGCTTGAGGCAGGGCCGACACAGAGCTATTTTCTGCATCTGAAAACGCGCGGCAACAAACTGTGGTGCTGACAGAGCCCGCAGCTCCCATGCGCCATGGGCTTTAAATCACCCTGAATGGCCTCAAATTAAGGGTAAACCCTTGTCAATCACTGTCCATGCCGGCTTGTCAGGCTGTTTTTGTCAAGTGACTGTCAACATGGCCTAGCTACAATCACTTCTGTATTTTCAGGCCCCTTCCTTTGCCACTGTCGCATCCGCCAATCGGTTCAGCCGTGTCGCGGGAGGTATCTCCACCAACTCATGTTCCCTGCAGGGGGACCGAGGTCAGCGAAAAATGAGCCAGACGAATTCTGTCTACACCGCCTACCAAGGCAATACTTATCTCTTTGGGGGCAACGCCCCTTACGTGGAGGAGATGTACGAGAACTACCTGGCCAATCCAGGCAGTGTTCCCGACACCTGGCGCGAATACTTTGACGCCCTCCAGCACGTGCCCGCTGCCGACGGCAGTCAAACCAAGGACGTGCCCCACCTGCCGGTGATCAACGCCTTTGCCGAGCGCGCCAAGCAAGGCGGCACCAAAGTGGTGCTGGCCTCGGCCGACGTGGAAATGGGCCGCAAGCGCACCGCCGCGCAGCAGCTGATCTCGGCCTACCGCAATGTGGGTCAGCGCTGGGCCGACCTGGACCCGCTCAAGCGCACCGAGCGGCCCAACATTCCCGACCTGGATCCGGCTTTCTTTGGTTTTACCGACGCCGACCAAGAAACCGTGTTCGACACCAGCAACACCTTTTTTGGCAAAACCCGCATGTCTTTGCGCGAGTTGCTCAATGCGCTGCGCGAGACCTATTGCGGCACCCTGGGCGCCGAGTACATGTACACCACCGAGCAGGCTGAAAAGCGCTGGTGGCAGCAAAAGTTGGAAAGCATACGCAGCAAACCGGTGTTTGACGCCGAAAAGAAAAAGCACATTCTGGACCGTTTGACCGCGGCCGAAGGCTTGGAGCGTTACTTGCACACCAAGTACGTGGGTCAAAAGCGCTTTTCGCTCGAAGGTGGCGAGAGCTTTATTGCCGCCATGGACGAGCTGATCCAGGCCGCCGGCGCCCAGGGCGTGCAAGAGGTGGTCATTGGCATGGCCCACCGCGGCCGTCTGAACGTGCTGGTCAACACCATGGGCAAGTTGCCGGCCGATTTGTTTGCCGAGTTTGACCACACTGCCCCTGAGGAACTGCCCGCCGGTGACGTGAAGTACCACCAAGGTTTTTCCTCTGATGTGAGCACCCCTGGCGGGCCGGTGCACCTGTCGCTGGCGTTCAACCCCTCGCACCTGGAAATCGTCAACCCCGTGGTGGAAGGCTCGGTGCGTGCCCGCATGGACCGCCGGGGCGACCCCACCGGCAGCCAGGTGCTGCCCGTGCTGGTGCACGGTGATGCGGCCTTTGGCGGCCAGGGTGTGAACCAAGAAACGCTGGCGCTGGCCCAGACCCGAGGCTACGCCACGGGCGGCACGGTGCACATCATCATCAACAACCAAATCGGGTTCACCACCTCAGACCCACGCGACATGCGCTCGAGTGTGTTTTGCACCGACATCGTCAAGATGGTGGAAGCGCCAGTGCTGCACGTCAATGGCGACGACCCTGAAGCCGTGGTGCTGGCCACCCAGCTGGCGCTGGAGTACCGCATGACCTTCCGCAAGGACGTGGTGCTGGACATTGTGTGTTTCCGCAAACTCGGCCACAACGAGCAGGACACCCCTGCGCTGACGCAGCCGCTGATGTACAAAAAAATCGCCAGCCACCCCGGCACCCGCCGCTTGTTTGCCGACAAGCTGGCCGCCCAAGGCTTGGGCGAGGGCCTGGGCGACGAGATGGCCAAGGCCTACCGCGCCGCCCTGGACGCGGGCAAAAACACCAGCGAGCCGGTG
>CANHKH010000349.1 GCA_947460165.1 Comamonadaceae bacterium | reverse complement strand
CAGCCAGCGCACGGCCTCGGGCAGGCCCTGGCCTGAAAAATGCGCCAAGCTGTCTGCAAACTGCCTGGCCCGCTCGTGCAGGCGCACAAAGTCAGGCGCCAGCTCGGTCACGCTGTCCAAGGCTTGGGCCGTGGCCTCAGCGGCTTGGCTCGCTTGGTCCAGCGCCTCGGTCCATTCGGCGCTGTCCAGGCCCTCTGGCACGGACTCGGTCCAGCGCAGGCGCGCGCCCGCAGGCACGCGGCCTATGCACAGGCGCAGCTCGCGAGCCGCGCGCTCCACGCGGGCGGCCACGGCCTGCCAGTCCACCAGGCCCCGGGCCAGCTGCAAGCCGGTGGCCAGCACATCGTGCGACAAGTCCAGCAGCTGCGCGGTGCTGAGGTTGCGACCCAAAAACTGGATGCCGGTTTCGTTGAGCTGGTGGGCCTCGTCAAAAATGGCCACGCGCACCGTGGGCAAGAGCTCGGCCATGCCGGACTCGCGCACCGCCAAGTCGGCAAAAAAGAGGTGGTGATTGATGACCACCACGTCGGCGGCCAGGGCCTCGCGCCGCGCATGACTGACATGGCAGGCCTTGAAGCTGGGGCAGACCGAGCCCAGGCAGTTCTCGCGGGTGGAAGTCACCAAGGGGATGATGGGCGAGCGCTCGTCCAGCCCCGGCAGCTCGGCCAAGTCGCCCGTGGTCGTGGCCTGGGCCCACTGCTCCACCCGCGACAAGGCCATGGCCAGTGCGCGCTCGCTGCTGGCCTCTGAGCTTCTGGCTTGCTGCATGCGGTGTATGCACAGGTAGCTGCCCCGGCCTTTGAGCAGTGCCGTGGACACGGGCAAGCCCAGCGCCGCCACCAGGCGCGGCAGGTCGCGGCCGTAGAGCTGGTCTTGCAAGGCCTTGGTGGCGGTGGAGACCATCACCCGCTCGCCACTGAGCAAGGCCGGCACCAAGTAAGAAAAGGTTTTGCCCACGCCGGTGCTGGCCTCGACCACCAAGGTGCCCGCCTCCTGAATGGCCCGGGCCACGGCCAAGGCCATCTCGCGCTGACCGTCGCGCGGCTTGAACTGCTCGGCCGCGCGCGAGAGCACGCCCTCTGGGCCAAAAGCCACTTGCACCTGTTGCACCAAGTCCATGCGGTGCTGGGCCTTAAGGGGTGGGGTTGGCCGCAGGGGCCACCACTGGAGGGGGCGCAGGCCGCGCACGCTCGGCCGCTTCTCGGGCCTGCAACTGGCGCTGAACCCGCTCATCGCGCGCCTGCTGGCGGGTCGCACGCAAGGCAGCTTCGGCCTCGCGCCGCTGGCGCTCCTGAGACAACTCTTGCTGGGCTTGGCGCTGCCTGGCTTGCGCCTGCGCCTCGGACTCGGCCGGTGCCATGCGCTGGTTTTGCGCTTGCCGCTCAGCGCTGCGGGCCAGGGCGAGGTCCAGGCGGCGCTGTCGCTCGGCCAACTCCAGCGCCAGCTCCCGCCTGCGCAGCACGGCCAGGCTCTCGCGCTCCAGCGTCAACACCTCCTTGGTGCAGTCGTTGGCAAAAAACTGCTGGCGGCAGTACAGCTTCTGGGCCTGGAAGTCAGCCTGAATGCGCGCGCGCTCGCTTTGCACCTGGGCGCGCTCCAGCCTGGCCGACGCTTCGAAGACCTGGTCCGAGACCTCGGTCGCGGGCGCTTGAGCCGACAGCGGCAAGGCCGCACCCAGCAGGCCAGCCAAGCCCGCCAGGCGTGCGACGGCCAAGCCAGCCTGAAAGCGAAGCTGCACTGTCATGTCAGGCTGGTGTCCACCAGCCGGCGCTCCAGCGCCAAAAACTCGGCCGACTGCATTTCATGCAGCCGCGAGGCCGTGCGCGGAAATTCGTGCGCCAAAGGCCCTTGGGTGTAAAGCTGCTCAGGCTGGGTGGCCGCCGACATGATGAGCTTGACCCGCCTGTCATAGAGCACGTCCACCAACCACGTGAAGCGCCTGGCTTCAGAAGCCATGCTCACCGGCATGTGGGGCACATTGGACAAGAGCACGGTGTGGAACTGGTTGGCGATTTCCAGGTAGTCGTTTTGCGAGCGCGGCCCGCCACAAAGCTGGCGAAAGTCAAACCAAACCACGCCGCCGGCCTTGCGCAAAGAGCGAATTTCACGCGCCTCAATGTGCAGCACCGGGTCTTGGTCCTGGGTTTCGGCCAGGCGTTCAAACGCTTGGCGCAAGGCTTCATCGGCCTGGGCGCCCAGCGGGCAGTGGTAGAGCTTGAGCTGCTCCAGGGTGCGGCGGCGGTAGTCGGTGCCGTTGTCCACGTTCACCACTTCGAGCTTGGCCTTGAGCAGCTCGATGGCCGGCAAAATGCGGTCGCGGTGCAGGCCGCCGGGGTACAGGCCGTCGGGCTCGAAATTGGAGGTGGTGACAAAGCCCACACCATGGCTGAACAGGGCGTCCAGCAGGCGGTGCAAGATCATGGCGTCGGTGATGTCCGCCACATGGAACTCGTCAAAGCAAATCAGCCGAAAGCGCTTGGCCATGCGTTTGCCCAGCTCGTCCAGCGGATTGACCGTGCCCTGGATGCTGCGCAATTCGCGGTGCACCTCGCGCATGAATTCATGGAAATGCAGCCGCGTTTTGCGCTGTATGGGCACGGCATTGAAAAAGCAGTCCATCAAAAAGCTTTTGCCGCGCCCCACCCCGCCAAACATGTACACACCGCGCGGAATTTGCGGCCGGCTCAGCAGCTTTTTAAACACATTGGCGCGCTGGGCCTTGTAGGCCGCCCAGTCTTGGGCGCAGCGCTCCAGCGCCTCGACCGCGCGCAATTGCGCCGGGTCGCTCTGAAAGCCTCGGGTCTGGAGTTCTGCGGCGTAAGCGGCGCGGACGGACATGGGTGCAAGAAGGTGGGGGTCAAAAAACAAGCCCAGGCAAAGCCTGGGCTTGAGACTGTAAGGCCAATGCGCGGACTTAGAAGTTCAGCGTGCGCTTGTCCACCGCCAGGGCCGCTTCTTTGGTGGCCTCGGACAGAGAAGGGTGGGCGTGGCAGATGCGCGCAATGTCTTCGGCCGAGGCGCGGAACTCCATGGCCACCACGGCTTCAGCGATCAACTCCGACACCTGCGGCCCCACCATGTGCACGCCCAAGATTTCGTCGGTGGTGGCATCGGCCAAGAACTTGACCATGCCGGTGGTGTCGCCCAAAGCCCGTGCCCGGCCGTTGGCCAGGAAAGGGAAAGTGCCCGCCTTGTAGGCCACGCCATCGGCTTTGAGCTGCTGCTCGGTGCGGCCCACCCAAGCGATCTCGGGGCTGGTGTAGATGACCCAGGGGATGGTGTTGAAGTTCACATGCCCGTGCTGACCGGCCATGCGCTCGGCCACCGCCACGCCCTCTTCTTCGGCCTTGTGCGCCAGCATGGGGCCACGCACCACGTCGCCCACGGCCCAGACGCCGGGCAAGTTGGTTTTGCAGTCGGCGTCCACCACAATGGCGCCGCGCTCGTCGAGCTGCAGGCCCACGGCCTCGGTGTTCAAGCCTATGGTGTTGGCCACGCGGCCTATGGAGATAATCAGTTTGTCCGCGTCCAGCGCCAAGGCTTCGCCCTTGGCATTGGTGTAATTCACCGTCACGCCTTGTTTGCCGTTGACGATCTCGCCCACTTTCACGCCCAACTCGATCTTCAGGCCTTGCTTGTCAAAGGCTTTTTTGGCTTCTTTGGCGATTTGCTGGTCCACCGCGCCCAAAAAGGTGGGCAGGCCTTCCAAAATGGTGACCTCAGCGCCCAGCCGACGCCAGACCGAGCCCATTTCCAGGCCGATCACGCCCGAGCCGATCAAGACCAGTTTCTGGGGCACAGCGCCCAAGCGCAAAGCGCCATCGTTGGACAAGACATTGACCTCATCAAACGGTGTGCCGGGCAAAGCGCGCGCGTTGGAGCCGGTGGCGATGACGATCTGTTTGCCGGTGATGGCCTCCTCGGTCTTGCCGACCACCTTGATCTCGTAGCCACCTTCAGCTGAGGCGACAAAGCTGCCGCGACCGTGGAAAAAGGTGACCTTGTTCTTTTTGAACAGGTACAAGATGCCGTCGTTGTTTTGTTTGACCACGGTGTCCTTGCGGGCCAGCATCTTGGCCACATCCATCTTCACGTCAGACACGCTGATGCCGTGGTCGGCAAAGTGATGATTGGCATGGTCAAAGTGCTCGCTGGACTGCAGCAAGGCCTTGGACGGGATGCAACCCACGTTGGTGCAGGTGCCGCCGGGGGCGGGGCCGCCAGTCGAGTTTTTCCACTCGTCAATGCAGGCCACGTTCATGCCCAGTTGGGCCGCGCGAAT
>CANHKH010000348.1 GCA_947460165.1 Comamonadaceae bacterium | reverse complement strand
GGGCAAATCTTTGCGGACCCTGACATTGGCAAGATCTTGGGCGCCGATGGTGAAGGCGCGACCTTTGTGTCCTGGTACTGGTGGGACACCAACGAGCGCACCCGCCAGTTTGAACGCAAGTTCCTGGAAGAGGCCAAAAAGCGCGGTGTCAACAAAAGCGGCGCACACCATGTGGACGCCTCGGCCTATGACATTGTTTACGTGTTTGCCGACGCCATGAAGCGCGCCTCCATCACTGGCGATGCCGCCAAGCTCAAGGCCGAGCGCACCGCCATTCGCGACACCCTGCGCAGCACCAATATGGCTGGCGTGACTGGCAATGTGTGTTTCAGCAAAGACAACGACTCCGAGTTGCCCGGCTACATCATCCGCATCAAGGGCGGCCAGCGCACGCTGCTGGACCAGCATCCTGCGGACAAGTGCAACTGAGTTGAGTGTCGGGGGTCGGGCCTGACCCCCGCGCCCCCTTGGGGAGAGGGGTACGCGTCAGGCCACGGTGGTGGCGCGCGATGCCCCCACCCTGGCCCTCCCCCAGAGGGGGAAGGAATGCGGGCTCCCTCGCCCCTTTGGGGAGAGGGCTGGGGAGAGTGGCACGCGTGAGGAAACACAAGTGCCACGCCATGCCCCCACCCTGGCCCTGCCGCCGGCGGGTGAGGGACTCAGTTCAGAGGTTTTGAACTTTTTTAACTTGAAAGGCGCCAACATGTCGCAGCAACAAGCACTCTGGGCCCCTGGGCTGTTCACGGGTCAACGGGTATTGATCACGGGCGGTTTGGGCGGCATTGGGCGGGAGTTGGTGGCCCAGTGTCAGGCCTTGGGCATGCAGGTGGTGGTCACCGACTTGGCCGCCTCCATGGCCAAACACGGACAGAGCGATCTGACTTGTTTTGCCATGGATGCTAAAAACGCCGCGTCTGTTCACAGCGCGGTGACGCAGGCTGTCCAAGCCTTGGGCGGGCTTGATGCGTGCGTGAACCTGGTGGGCTATATGTCAGCCGATCAAAGCCTGGTTCGCACCGAGGTGGAGGTCTGGGACGACGTGATGCGCGGCAACCTGGACTCGGCTTTTTACATTTCCAAAGCGGTGTTGCCGCATTTGCATGAATCGCCCAAGGCCAGCTTGGTGCATGTGTCCTCTGGTTTGGGCGCCTGGGCGCGGCCCATGGTGGGGGCTTACGGGCCGGCCAAGGCCGGCTTGCTGCTCTTGATGAAGGAGTTGGCCCTGGAAAACGCGCCCAAGGTGCGCATCAATGCGGTCGCTCCTGGGGCGGTGGACACGGCCTTTTTGCGCGGCGGCACGGGCCGCTCTGACGAGCAGGGCCAGCCCCGCGTGGACCCGGCCACCTATGGCCGGGTGGTGCCGCTGGGCCGCATCGCCCAGCCTCGCGATGTGGTTCAGCCGATTTTGTTTTTGCTCAGCCCGGCCTCGGCCTACATGACCGGGCAAACCTTGCACATCAACGGCGGCACTTACATGCCTTGAGGCAGGCCTTGGTGGCCTTCAGTCCCGGTGCAACACCGTCACGCTCATGCGGCGGTTGCGCGGGTCTTTGGGATCGTTGGGGTTGAAGGGGGCGGTGTCGGCCACGCCCTCAATGCGGGCAAAGCGTGCGCCTTCAATGCCGCGCTTTTCCATTTGGGCCCGGGTGGCTTCGGCGCGCTCGGCCGAGAGCGACCAGTTGTTGCGCCCGTCCAGGTTGGCAAAGGGCACGCTGTCGGTGTGGCCGCGCACGGCCAGTTTGTTGGGCGTGCCTTGCAAGGACTTGGCGACCTCGTCCACCAGCTGCTGGGCGCGCGATCCCATTTGCGTGCCGCCCAGGCTGAACATGGCGAAGTCGGCCTTGTCGATCAAGTCAATGCGCAGGCCTTCTTTTTCGCGGGTGAAGTTGACCTGGTCTTTGAGGTTGGCCAAGCGCGGGTTTTGCTCAATTTTTTCGCGTATTTCTTTTTCCAGCTTTTCAAAAGCCTTTTGATCTTGTTGCTCGGCGATTTTTTTGCGATCTTCCTCGCTCATTTTGGAGGGGTCAGACGGGTCTGAGCGCTCCGTGCTGTTGGGGTTGGGGTCGTTTTCGGTGGGCCCGCCCTCGGATTTCGGTGTCAATCGCTCCATGGCCGCTGTTTGCTTGGCGCTGAAGGGAAAACCGTCGGGATCGACGATGGAGGAGCCGCCCAAAATGCCGTTGGAGCCCGCCAGCTTGCCCATGGTCACATTGCTTTGCGAGGTGGGCTTGAAGTAGTCGGCAATGCTTTTGCGCTGGTCTTCCGAGGTGGAGCCCAGCAGCCACATCAACAAGAAAAAGGCCATCATGGCCGTCATCATGTCGGCCAGGGCAATTTTCCAGGCACCGCCATGGGCGCCGCCGTGGCCATCGTCCATGACTTTTTTAATGACGATGACAGGCGCCACCGGGGCGGCGGCGTCGGCGGCGGGTTCGGCCGCCGCAGGGGCAGGTGGTGGGGGCGCCGCAGGGGCAGGTGGTTGGGGCGCCGCTGCGTCTGGCTCGGCGACGGGCGCTTGAGCGGGGGGGGCGTCGGCCTCGGGAGCGGCGGTGGCCATGCTTACTTGCCGCGCAGGCCGTCAAAGACCTCGCCAAACGAGGGTTGGTTGTGGTGGCTGATGCTCACGCGTGCGCCCTCAATAATGAGCGGTGGCGGGTGGCCGTGCATGGTGCCAATGATGATTTGCTTGACCACTTTGTAGATCTCGCCTTCATCGTCAATGATTTGCTTGAGCCGGTTGGCCAAGGGCTCGACCAAACCATAAGCAAAAAACACCCCCAAGAGTGTTCCGACCAGCGCACTGCCGATCAGCGCACCCAGCACAGCCGGGGGCTGATCAATCGCACCCATGGTTTTCACCACGCCCAACACGCAAGCCACAATGCCCAGCGCAGGCAAGGCACCGGCCATGCTGGCCAGCGCTTCGGCAGGCTTGAGTGCGCCGTGGTGGTGGGTTTTGATGGCCTGGTCCATCACCTCTTCGACCGCATAGGGGCTGAGGTTGCCTGAAGACACCACCAGCAAGCGGATGGTGTCGGTGATCAAGTGCTGCAGGTCGTGGTCTTTGAGAATGGGCGGGTATTCGGCAAAGATGGCGCTCGAGTCTGGGTTCTCAATGTGCGCCTCCAAAGCCACCGCGCCCTCGGCCTTGAGCACCTTCATGAGCTTGGAGACCAAGAAAATGGTCTGCAGGTAATCGTCTTTTTTGTACTTGGGGCCTTTGAAGCATTTGCCAATGCCGGCAAACGCACCTTTGAAGATGTCCAGGCTGTTGCCGGTCAACATGGCCGCAATCGCCGCCCCGGCAATGATGAAGGTCTCAATGGGCGCGGCTTTGATGATGGGGGCCATCTTGCCCCCGGCCATGATGTAGCCGCCAAACACGCAAACAAAAAGAACGACGATTCCGACAATGCTGAACATGAATTCTTCGCCTGACGACGCTCCAATTGTGGCTAAAGGTTAACTCTAGGGCGCTACTCTACCGCAGCGCTTGTGGTCGGTGGCGGCAAAAGCCCTCAAGCGCGCAGTTCGACCCATGCGTCAACACAAAGCAATTGTCTTGCCTGCTTTTGTCTGTCGGAAAAGTGACAGGCGCTGAACGCCATGTCTGCGCTCAACGCCTGCGATGGGGGAGCGTCCGATCAGGCTCAGTGCGCGGTGCCCAGGGCACTGGCGGGCACCAGGGAAGGCACGGCACGCCAAGCTTCACGCACCTCGGTCATCAGGCCTTGAACTTCTTTGAGCGCATCCAGGTCGTTGTGGATGTTGACGTGCAAGAGGCGGCGGATGGCATAGGCATACAGCTCGTGCAAGTTGCTGGCCAGATCACCCCCCTGCTCAAAATCCAGCGCGCCTTGCAGGCCCACCAAAATGCGGCTGGCGCGGGTCAGGCTTTTGCTTTTTTCTTCAATGGACTGGCGCTCGATGTGACCGCGTGCAGTGCTCAGGCTGTCGATCAGCCCGTCAAACAGCATTTGAATCAATTCCACGCGGTTGGCGACGCCGGCTTGGCTGGTGGTGCTGCCGGAGCCGTAGCTCTCGAGGGCTTTGAAGTGGACTCGCATTTGGGAAGGCTCCTGATCAATTCGTGACACAGCATGAATCGGCGATCGGCTTGCAAACTTGAGGCAAAGCAGGGCTTTGATCGCATCTTTACAAATGCGGCAAAAGCTTGCCGCTGCTGGCCTGGGTTTGACTCCCTCCACCCTTTGGGGGAGGGCTGGGGAGGGGTGTCCTGGTCAAGTTATTTCGCACACGCCGATAGGTTGTTTGATTGCCGATTGATGCTCGAAGGC
>CANHKH010000347.1 GCA_947460165.1 Comamonadaceae bacterium | reverse complement strand
GCCCGGAGTGCGGCAACGTGGACATTGCGCCACTGGGCCGAGGCACTGAAAAGCTGGAAGAACACCTGGCCGAGTTGCTGGTGGACGTGCAGCGTCCGGACGGCTCGCCCGTGCGTGTGGCTCGCATTGACGCCGACAGCACCCGGCTCAAAGGCACGCTACAGACGCAACTGGCCCAGGTGCACGCCGGCGAGGTGGACGTGCTGGTCGGCACGCAAATGGTGACCAAGGGGCACGACTTCAGGCACATCACCCTGGTGGCGGCGGTGAACCCGGATTCTTCTTTGTTCTCCAGTGACTTTCGCGCGCCCGAGCGCCTGTTTTCCCTGCTCATGCAAGCGGCTGGCCGGGCCGGGCGCGACGCCGCGCACAGCGAACGCAGCCAAATGTGGGTGCAAACCACCCACCCTGGTCACCCGCTCTTTGCGGCCTTGAAGCGCTACGACTACCCCGGCTTTGCCGAACAGGAGCTCAGCGAGCGTCTGGCCGCTGGTCTGCCGCCTTTTGGCTATGCCGCATTGCTGCGCGCTGAGGCGCGCACTCAAGAGATGGCCCAGGCATTTTTGGAAGCCGTGGCCGAGGCGGGCCGCCAAGCCGGGCTGCCAGGGGCAGACCGCGTGACCATCTACCCCGCCGTGCCCATGGCGCTGCAGCGGGTGGCCAACGTGGAGCGGGCACAAATGCTGCTGGAATGCGCCTCGCGTCCGGCCCTGCAGCAGTTTTTAACGGCCTGGCAGTCCGTGCTGGCCGAGGTGCGGCGCAGCACCGCCTTCAAGCCGCTGATCCGCTGGGCCATTGACGTGGACCCGCTGGCCATTTGAAGCGCGTCAGCTCAGCCAGGACACGGCGGCTGAAAAACTGAAAAACGCTATCGCCGTGCTCCACAGAATGATGCGTGCAATGCGGCCGTTGTCGGCGCCAAAGCGCTCGGCCAACAGCGACACATTGCTGGCACTGGGCAGCGCTGCCACCAGCACCGCCACCGTCAGGGTAAAGGGGTCCAGCGCCAAGCCTGCTTGCATGGCAGACCAGCCCAAAGCCCCCACCAGCAAGGGGTGCAGCAACAGCTTGATGGCCACCACACCGGCCCAATCGCGCCAGGCCACGGGCTGACCGCGCGCCAAACCCTCTATTTGCGAGCGCGCCAGCACGGCACCAAGGGTGAACAAGGCCACCGGGGACGCCGCATCAGCGAGCAGGTTGACGGTTTGCATCAGCGGGGCGGGCAGCTGCCAGCCCGTGCCTGAAGCCAGGGCACCCAACAAGATGGACCAGGGCATGGGGTTGGTCGCCACGCCGCGCAAGGCCTTCAAAGCTGCCGCTTCTGCGCCCTGCAGGCCAGTCGATTCCAGGCGTGACAAAGCAATGCACAGCGAGCTTGCCAGCACCAGGTCGAGCACCAAGGTCACGATCACGGGCCCGGCGGCCTGCGCACCCAAGAGCGCCACCAGCAGAGGCACACCCATGAAACCCGAATTGGGAAAGGCGGCCACCAGGGCGCCAAAAGCAGCGTCGTTCCAGCCCATGGTGCCGCGCCGGGTCAGCGCCACCGTCAGACCGACAATCAACAAAGACGCCAGCAGGTAGACCGCGGCCAAGCGCAAGTCCAACAGTTGCGCCAATGGCGTTCTCGCGCCAAACCTGAACAACATGCAAGGCAGGGCAAAAAACAACACGAAGGCGTTGAGCCCGGAGATGGCGGCCAAAGGCAACAGGCCCCGGCGCGTGGCGACAAAGCCCAGCAGCACCAGTGCAAAAAAAGGGAAAGTCACTTGCAAGATGTGAAGCACGGGCCCGATTGTGCAATCTCACACCGGCGTCGCCATCCTGTCCATGTCACACGGGTGCACGCGCACACGCCCGAGCGGCGCAGGGCAGCTTCCTCGTTATGATTCTCCAACCAGCCTCTGGCCTGTGCCAGCGCCCTTTCTCCACGGCCCGCCCCTGCGTTGGGCCCAGCCACACCCCCTATGTCTTTTGCTGCCTCTTTGGCCCAGTCCATCGCCGGTCTTAATGCGGCGCAGCAAGAGGCTGTGAACTACATGCACGGCCCGTGTTTGGTCTTGGCGGGCGCGGGCTCGGGCAAAACAAGGGTGATCACGCACAAAATTGGCCGGCTGATTCAGGCGGGATTGCAGCCAGAGCAGGTGGCAGCCATCACCTTCACCAACAAGGCGGCCGCTGAAATGCGCGAGCGTGCCAAAAGTCTGATCGGCAAAAGTGCCAAAGGCGTGCTGATTTGCACCTTCCACGCCTTGGGCGTGCGCCTGCTCAGGCAAGACGGCAGTGTGCTCGGTTTGAAACCCCAATTCAGCATTTTGGACAGTGACGACGTCACCAGCATCCTCAAAGACGCGGGAGGCAGCACCGATGCAGCCACGGCCAGGCAATGGCAGTGGGCCATCAGCCTCTGGAAGAACCAGGGCTTGAACGCCGCCCAGGCCCTGGCCCAGGCCAGCACCCCAGAAGAAGTCTCGCTGGCCCTGCTCATGGCGCGCTACGAAGAACGCCTTTCAGCCTACCAGAGCGTGGATTTTGACGACCTCATCAGCCTGCCGCTCAAACTGCTGCGTGACCATGCCCAGGTGCGTGAACGCTGGCAAAACACGCTGCGCCATGTGCTGGTGGATGAATACCAAGACACCAACGCCAGCCAGTATGAGTTGCTCAAGCTGCTGGTGGGCGAGCGCGGTCGCTTTACTGCCGTTGGAGACGACGACCAATCCATCTACGGCTGGCGCGGCGCGACGCTGGACAACCTCAAACGCCTGCCCGAGGAGTACCCCACGCTCAAGGTGGTCAAGCTCGAGCAGAACTACCGCTCCACCAGTGCCATTTTGCGCGCGGCCAACAACGTGATTGGCCCCAATCCCAAGCTCTACCCGAAAACTCTTTTTTCTGAGTTGGGTGAAGGCGAACCGGTGCGTGTGATCGACTGTGACAACGAAGAGCACGAAGCAGAACGCGCTGTGGCCCGCATCCAAAGCCTGCGCGCAGGCAACGGCGAAACCCCTCACCGCGAATGGCGGGACTTCGCCATCTTGTACCGAGCCAATCACCTGGCCAAACCCTTTGAGAAGGCCCTGCGCAAAGCACAGATTCCCTACAAAGTATCCGGTGGACAAAGCTTTTTTGACCGTGCTGAAGTCAAGGACCTGTGCGCGTGGCTCAGGCTCATGGTCAACAACAACGACGATCCCGCCTTCATGCGCGCCATCACCAGCCCCAAGCGCGGCATAGGACACACCACCCTGGGCGTTTTAGGCGGCTTTGCCAGCCAATACAAGCTCAGCCTGTTCGATTCACTCTTGAGCCATTCACTGGGCACAGTGGTGTCGGCCAAAACCCTGGCATCCTTGCAGGAGTTTGGCCGCTACATCAACGACCTGGAGTACCGAGCTCGCCACACGGTGGGTGCCCAAGCTTCACTGACTTTTTTGCTCGATTGGCTCAAAGACATTGGCTACGAAAAACACCTGTATGCCGCTGAAGACAGCGAGCAGGTGGCTGCTGCACGTTGGTCCAATGTCATGGATTTTTGTGAATGGATGGCGCAGCGCACGGGCGGACAGATAGACGACACGGCCGGCGTCACCACGGCAGCCGAGACCAAAACCATGCTGGAAGTCGTGCAAACCATTGCTCTGCTTTCGACCATCAGCGAACGCGAGCAAGACCAAAACGTGGTCACTCTGTCGACCTTGCATGCCTCCAAAGGACTGGAGTGGCCGCATGTGCTGCTGGCCGGCTGCGTGGAAGGCATGCTGCCGTTCAGGATGGACGACGAACACGGGGCGGGACATGAAGACGCTTTGTTGCGCCTGCAGGAAGAGCGACGTCTGATGTACGTGGGCATCACACGCGCCCAAAGAAGCTTGGCAGTGACCTGGGTCAGGCGTCGAAAAAAGGGGCGCGATTACATCGCAGGGGTGCCCAGCCGCTTCATTGCCGAGATGGCTTTGGACAAAACCACGGTCAAAGAAGATCCCCGAGAAAAACTCAAGGCACTGCGGGCAGAGTTCGCCAAACGCGCAGCCGATCAGATCCAAGCATTTGCCAAAAATGGCAACTGAAGGTAACGAAGTAAACCCAGGGGAAATGATTTGAACAGGCTGCCCAAAGCCAAATCAAAGGCAATAAGCGAAAACACAAAACAAAACGCCCAACTGACATATATCAGTTGGGCGATTTGAGGCTGTAAGAGCCTGACGATGTCCTACTTTCACACGGGAATCCGCACTATCATCGGCGCTAAGTCGTTTCACGGTCCTGTTCGGGATGGGAAGGAGTGGGGCCAACTT
>CANHKH010000346.1 GCA_947460165.1 Comamonadaceae bacterium | reverse complement strand
TGCGCACATCACCGGGCTCCAGCGCTGGGGGCGGGGTGTCGTAGCTGCGGCGCCAAATCAGCACCTGCTCGTCGCCGTACTGCTTGGCCATGTCGGCCTTGTTCAGGCCTTGCAGCGCGCCGTAGTGGCGTTCATTGAGGCGCCAGCTGTGCACCACCGGCAGCCAGGTGCGGTCCATCTCGTCGAGCACATGCCACAGCGTGCGGGTGGCGCGCTTGAGCACGCTGGTGTAGGCCAGGTCAAAGTCGTAGCCCTCGGCCTTGAGCAGCTGGCCGGCCGAGATGGCTTGGGCCAGCCCGGTGGGCGTGAGGTCCACATCGGTCCAGCCCGTAAAGCGGTTTTCAAGGTTCCAGGTGGATTCACCGTGGCGGATGAGCACAAGTTTGTACATGGGGCTGGGCAATGAAAGCAAAAGAAAATGACCATGCAGCGCCTAGCGGGTGGCTGGGCGCTGTTGGGCAAGCATGAGCGCAGCATTCTAGAATCCTTGGTTTCCCGCTCTCTGAGACCTAAGGACACCTGTGAAATTTTTGATGGACAACTGGATGCTGATCTCCGTGGCGCTGAGCTCGGGCTTGCTGCTGCTGTGGCCAGTGATCGCTGGCGGTGCACGCCCGGGGAGCTTGAGCCCGGCCGGCGCGGTGCAGTTGATCAACCGTGAAAAAGCCGTGGTCATTGACGTGGGCGAGCCCCATGAGTTTGCGCAAGGCCATGTGGTCGGCTCCAAAAACGTGCCATTGGACCAAATTGAAAGCAAGCTGCCGAGTTTGGTCAAGAACAAAAGCCTGCCCGTCATCATGGTCTGCCCCGTGGGTGCGCGTGCCGCCAAAGCCGCAGAGGCCGCCAAAAAATTAGGCTTTGAGCAGGCCCAGGCCATTGCGGGCGGCCTCAAGGCGTGGAAAGAAACCGGCCTGCCCGTCGAGAAAGCCTGAGCCTGCCATGACCCACGTGAAGATGTACACCACCGCCACCTGCCCTTACTGCCTGCAGGCCAAGGCCTTGCTCAAGCGCCGTGGTGTGGCGCAGCTCGAAGAAGTCCGCATCGACCTGGTGCCCGGCGAGCGCGAGCACATGATGAAAATCACCGGCCGACGCACGGTGCCGCAAATCTTTGTGGGCGACACCCATGTGGGCGGCTGCGATGATTTGATGGCGCTGGACGCCAGGGGTGGCCTGCTGCCTTTGCTCGAAGGCAGCGCTGCGGCCTGATGGCCCAGGTTTGGCCTGAAGCGTGTGGTCGCTGGGTGAGGCTGGCCTGAGGGCCTCTTTGGCGACCGCATCACCCTGTGGTCAAACAAGCTGCGCTGGCGCGTTGGGTGAGCCAGAGCCAGCTTGGCAGCATTTTTTTGAGCCACCCCCCCTGGGGCTGGTGACACCGGCCCCAGGCCAGCCATGGGGCCTGAGATAATCTTGCGTTTGAGCCGCGCATGCACGCGCTGCACCAGTTAACTTCTAAGGACCCCCATGGCCGAACAACAAGCCCCTGCCGACCCCGTCTTCCAAATTCAGCGCGTTTACTTGAAAGACGTCTCGCTCGAGCAGCCCAATTCGCCGGCCATCCTCACCCAGCCCGAGCAGCCCAGTGTGGACATCCAACTGGCCGTGGCCCATGCGCAATTGGTGGAAGGCGTGTTTGAGGTCACGGTGACGGCCACGGTGCACACCAAAATTGCGGACAAAACCGTGTTTTTGGTCGAGGCCAAGCAGGCCGGTATTTTTGAAATTCGAAACCTGCCTGAAGAGCAAATGGGCCAGGTGGTCGGCATTGCTTGCCCCCAAATCATTTACCCCTACCTGCGCGGCAATGTGGCCGACGTGGTGCAACGCGCCGGCTTTCCGCCAGTGCATCTGGCTGAGATCAACTTTCAGATGCTCTACCAGCAGCAGCTCGAAGCCCAGGCCCAGCAGGCTGGCATTGAGACCGCCTGAAGCTGAGCGTCCGCGCCCAGGCGCGGACCATCGCTTGCGGCGCACCAAGGCCGCAGCCTGCAAGCGCTGCCAGAGCAGCGCAGCCCCACCTGGAGTGCAGGCATGAACATCATCGTGTTGGGCGCAGGTGCCTGGGGAACGGCGCTGGCGGTCAATGCCAGCGTGCACCACCCGGCTGGCCACCAGGTCACGCTGTGGGCGCGTGACGCCGAACAGCTGCGTGCCATGCAAGCCTCGCGGGTGAACACCCGCTACCTGCCCCAGGTGCGCTTGCCCGAGGCGCTGCGCCTGAGCGCTGCGCCGCTGCAGGCGGCGGTGCAGGGCCAAGACCTGGTGGTGCTGGCCTCCCCGGTGGCGGGCGTTCGGGGCCTGCTCAGTGAATTGGCCGGCCTGGGCGCCCCCGTGGTCTGGTTGGCCAAAGGCTTTGAGGCGCCTTTGGCTCGCCCAGACGGTGCGCCCCAGGGCCTGATGGTTCATGAAATACGCGCCCAGGTCGCCCCGAATTTGCACTGCGGCGTGCTCAGCGGCCCCAGCTTTGCCCGTGAAGTGGCCCAGGGCCTGCCTACTGCGCTGGTGGCCGCCAGTGAGCACGCGTTGGTGCGTCAAGCCTTGGTGGAGGCTTTTCACAACCCCACGCTGCGGGTGTATGCCAATGACGATTTGGTGGGTGTGGAAGTCGGTGGTGCGGTGAAAAACGTGCTCGCGATTGCCACGGGTTTTTGCGATGGTTTGAAACTCGGCCTGAACGCCCGCGCCGCGCTGATCACGCGCGGTCTGGTGGAGATCACTCGCTTGGGTGTGGCGCTGGGGGCGCGCTCCGACACCTTCATGGGTTTGTCGGGCATGGGCGACCTGGTGCTGACCGCCACTGGCGATTTGAGCCGCAACCGCCAAGTGGGCCTGTTGCTGGCCCAAGGCCTGAGCCTCCAAGAGGCCGTGGCCTCGCTCGGTCATGTGGCTGAAGGCGTTTACAGCGCCCGCACCGTGGTGCGCCGCGCCCAGGCGCTGGGCGTGGACATGCCGATTTCTCAGGCCGTGGTGGCCCTGCTTGACGGCCAACTGCAGCCGCAGCAAGCCGTGGCCATGCTCATGGGCCGAGAGCCCGCGCCAGAGTTGCGCTGACCCAAAATACTTTCCCCCTCTGTGGGAAACAAGCCTGCAAGCGAATCGTGGCCTGGACCGGTGACCGAGGATCACCACCCACCGCCGGCAGACCAGCGCCTGCAAATCCAAAATGCGGCTTCCAGGTGGGGTCTGTCTGGGGCGTGCGCCTTCGCCCCAGCCTTCAGATGTCCAGGTTGTCGATCAGCCGCGTGCTGCCCAGCCGGGCTGCGCCCAGCGCCACCAAGGCGCCGGTGGCCCGCTCGGTGGGGGTGGGCGGGAGCAAATCGCTTTGCCGGCGCACGGTGAGGTAGTCCGGCTTCCAGCCGCGCGCGCTCAGGGCGTGCATGGCCTGCTGCTCCAAAGCGAGCAAGTCCGGCAGGGCGGGCGAGCCGCTGGCGCGCACCGCCTGCCCCAGCGCCTTGAGCGCCAGTGACAGCTGCACCGCCTCGGCACGCTCGCTGGCGCTCAGGTAGACGTTGCGTGACGACAGCGCCAAGCCATCAGCGGCCCGCTGCGTGGGCCCGCTCACGATGCGGATGGGCAGTGCAAACTGCTCGGTCATGTGGCGCACCACCATGAGCTGTTGGCGGTCTTTTTGGCCAAACACCGCCGTGCCTTGGGCTTTGCCCGCGAACACAGCTTGGAACAGCTTCATCACCACGGTGCACACGCCCGTGAAAAACCCGGGACGAAAGTGACCTTCTAGGATGTCGGCCAGGGCCGGATCGGGCAGCAGCTTGAAGGTTTGAGGCTGCGGGTAGAGCTCGCGCTCGGAAGGGGCAAACACCAGGTCGCAGCCGTGGGCGCGAAGTTGCTCGGCGTCGGCCTCCAGCGTGCGGGGGTAGCTGTCAAAGTCTTCGTGCGGGGCAAACTGCAGGCGGTTGACGAAGATGCTGGCCACGGTGCAATCACCCAGGGCCTTGGCGCGCGTGACGAGGTCCAGGTGACCGGCGTGCAGGTTGCCCATGGTCGGCACAAACGCGGGGTGTGCGCTGTCAGTCAGCGCCAAGCGCAGGTCGGCAAGGGTGTGGACGATCTTCATGTCTTGAAATGATTGAATGGGCTGGGCTGTGGGCTGCACCCCTGCCGGACGCGCCCGCCTTCAGGCCGCGCAGCGAACTGTAAGGCTTGGCCGCGAAGCGGATGGGCTGTGTTCACCAGCCATGTTCTTGGTCCACCGGAAAACTTTGGTCTTTGACGGCGCGCACATAGGCCTCCATGGCCTCGCGCACGCTGCTGGCGCCGTCCATGAAGTTGCGCACAAAGCGCGGCATCTTG
>CANHKH010000345.1 GCA_947460165.1 Comamonadaceae bacterium | reverse complement strand
CGCTGCTGGTGGTCGATGCCTCGCAAGGCGTGGAAGCGCAAACGGTGGCCAACTGCTACACCGCGCTGGACCTCGGTGTGGAGGTGCTGCCAGTGCTCAACAAAATGGATTTGCCTCAGGCCGATCCTGACAACGCCAAGCAAGAAATTGAAGACGTCATTGGCATTGACGCGACCGACGCCATTCCTTGCTCGGCCAAAACAGGCATGGGCATAGACGACATTCTTGAACTGGTGGTGGCCAAGGTGCCCCCGCCGCGCGGCAACCCCAACGCGCCTTTGCGCGCCATGATCGTTGACAGCTGGTACGACGCCTACGTGGGCGTGGTCATGCTGGTGCGTGTGGTCGATGGCCGCTTGGCCAGAGGCGACCGCATCAAGATGATGGCCACCGAGACGGTCTACAACGCTGAAAAGCTGGGCGTCTTCACGCCGGCCAATGAGTCGCGTGAATCGCTGGAGGCCGGCGAGGTGGGCTACATCATTGCCGGCATCAAAGAGCTCACCGCCGCCAAGGTGGGCGACACCGTGACTGCCATCAAGGCCAGCAGCGGCGCCAACCTGGCTTTTGCCACCGAGGCCCTGCCGGGCTTCAAGGAAATCCAGCCGCAGGTGTTTGCCGGTCTTTATCCTTCGGAGGCCAGCGAGTACGACGGCTTGCGCGACGCGCTTGAAAAGCTGCAACTCAACGACGCGGCCTTGCGCTACGAGCCCGAGGTCAGCCAGGCGCTGGGCTTTGGCTTTCGCTGCGGCTTTTTGGGCCTCTTGCACATGGAGATCGTGCAAGAGCGGTTGGAGCGCGAGTTCGACCAAGACCTCATCACCACCGCGCCCAGCGTGGTCTACCAGGTGGTGCGCTCAGGCGGCGAGGTCTTGATGGTGGAAAACCCATCGAAGATGCCCGATGTGGGCCGCATCGAGGAAATTCGCGAACCCATCGTCACCGTGCATCTGTACATGCCGCAAGACTACGTGGGCGTGGTGATGACGCTGGCCAATCAAAAGCGCGGCCAGCAACTGAACATGGCCTACCACGGCAAGCAGGTCATGCTGACCTATGACATGCCGCTGGGCGAGATCGTGCTGGACTTTTTTGACAAGCTCAAATCCGTCAGCCGCGGCTATGCGTCCATGGACTATGAGTTCAAAGAGTACCGCGCCTCTGATGTGGTCAAGGTCGATATTTTGCTCAATGGCGAAAAGGTGGACGCCCTGTCCATCATCGTGCACCGCAGCCAGTCGCAGTACCGTGGCCGCGGGGTGGTGGCCAAGATGCGAGAGATCATCAGCCGCCAGCAGTTTGACGTGGCCATCCAAGCGGCCATTGGTGGCAACATCATCGCGCGTGAGACAATCAAAGCCCTGCGCAAGAACGTGATTGCCAAGTGCTACGGTGGCGACATTTCGCGCAAACGCAAACTGCTTGAAAAACAAAAAGCCGGCAAAAAACGCATGAAACAAATCGGCTCTGTCGAGGTCCCGCAAGAAGCATTCTTGGCCATATTACAGGTGGACGAATGAGCAATACCTTGATGGGCACACTCACTGCCTTTGTGTTGGCTGCCTTTGTGGGTTATGGCAGTTCTTGGTACATGGGCCTTTTGGAAGGCAACTTTGCCTTGCTGCTTTTGCTGGCCACCACCGTGACTGGCCTGTACTGGCTGGCTGAGCGCTTGTACTTTTTGCCCTCACGCCAGCGGGCGGCCCAAGCCATGGAGGCGGGGCATCTGCAGCGCCAAGCCGATTTCGCCAACACCGGCATACGCGCCGACGAAGTCAACCTGGCCCAGGCCAAGGAGCAGTTGCTCAGGCAACCCTGGTGGCTGGACTGGACGGCGGGGCTGTTTCCGGTCATTGTGGTGGTGTTCATTCTGCGCTCCTTCTTGTTTGAGCCCTTCAAAATTCCTTCAGGCTCCATGATCCCCACGTTGTGGATCAACGACCTGATTCTGGTCAACAAGTTCCACTACGGCGTGCGTCTGCCGGTGATCAACGCCAAGGTCATCAGCAACAACTCCCCAGCCCGTGGCGACGTGATGGTGTTTCGCTACCCGCCCAAGCCCAGCCTGGACTACATCAAGCGCGTGGTGGGTGTGCCCGGTGACGAGGTGGCTTATCTGAACAAGCAGATCACGGTCAACGGCCAGCCCCTGGTGCAAAAGGTCTTGCCAGACTTTTTTGACGAAGATGCCCTGCGCTACTCCAAACAACTGGAAGAAAGCACGGCCGACGGTGGGCGCAAGTACCGCATCTTGGTGGAGCCTGACCGGCCGGCCTTTGTGCCGGGGGTTGAAGACTTCAAGTTCCGTGAAAACTGCCGCTACAGCACCGAGGGCGTGGTGTGCAAGGTGCCCGCAGGCCACTACTTCATGATGGGTGACAACCGGGACAACTCGCTGGATTCGCGCTTTTGGGGCTTTGTGCCTGAAGAAAACATTGTGGGCAAAGCCTTTTTTGTGTGGATGAACTTTGGCAAGCTCAAACGCATTGGCTCGTTTGACTGACGCGCCAGCCCGCTCTGTGCGATTCGACCCAGCCCCTGACCCTCTGGCCGCCTTGCAGCAGCGCCTGCAGCATGAGTTTCGTGACCCGCGCTTGCTGCAGTTGGCGCTGACCCACCGCAGCTTTTCAGCCGACCACAACGAGCGCTTGGAATTTCTAGGCGATTCGGTGCTCAACTTGGCCGTGGCCAGCTTGCTCTACGAGCGTCTGTCCGACCAGCCCGAGGGCGATTTGTCCCGCGTGCGCGCCAACTTGGTCAAGCAAGACACCCTTCACCAGTTGGCCGTGGTGCTGGGCCTGCCCATGCTGCTCAAGTTGGGCGAGGGCGAGGCCCGCTCCGGCGGCCACAAACGCCCGTCCATCTTGGCCGATGCGCTGGAAGCGGTGATAGGCGCGCTCTACTTGGACGCCGGCTTTGACGCCGCCTCGGCTTTGGTGCGCCGGCTTTTCAAAGACGTGGACATCACGCCCCGCATGCCTGCCATTGGCAAAGACCCCAAAACCGAGCTCCAAGAGTGGTTGCAGGGCCGCAAAATGAATTTGCCCATTTACCGCGTGGTGGGCACCTCGGGTGCGGCGCACCAGCAGACCTTTGACGTGGAGTGCGAGGTCGCTGAGTTGGCCCGCGCCGAACGCGGCATTGGCGCTTCCCGCCGCGCCGGCGAGCAAGCGGCCGCCAGCGCCATGCTGTCTTTTATCAAGACCCTTTGATCGGCGGGTCAGCCCTACCGCACCTCCATGAATCCAGACCCCACGCCAGACTTGCCCCCCACGCAAAGCCCTCAAGACTTGGACGCCATGCTGGCCCAGGCACTCACAGGCGCCGGCGCGGCCGCCGCCAATGCGCCCGTGGCCGGTCAGCGCTGCGGCACCGTGGCCATTGTGGGCAAGCCCAACGTGGGCAAGTCCACGCTGCTCAACGCCTTGGTGGGTCAAAAAGTCAGCATCACCTCCAGCAAGGCGCAGACCACGCGACACCGCATCACCGGCATACGCACGCTGGGCCAAACGCAACACATTTTTGTGGACACGCCGGGCTTTCAAACCCGCCACGCCAACGCCCTGAACCGCTCGCTCAACAAAACCGTGGTGGGCGCGGTCAACGATGTGGACTTGATTTTGTTTGTGGTCGAAGCCGGGCAGTTCAACCTGGCCGACGCCAAGGTGCTCAGCCTGCTGCCCAAAAACATCCCGGCTTTTTTGATTGCCAACAAGTTCGATTTGATCCACAGGCGCGGCGAGCTGGCCCCCTGGCTGCGCGACATGCAAGAGCGCCACGCCTTTGCCGAGTTTGTGCCCATGTCGGCCAAAACCGCCAGGGACATTGAGCGCTTGCTGGTGCTGTGCGAAAAATACCTGCCCGAGCAAGTCTGGATGTACCCCGCCGACGAGTTGACCGACCGCAGCGACCGCTTCATGGCGGCAGAGATCGTGCGGGAAAAATTGTTTCGCCTGACCGGCGACGAGCTGCCCTACACCTCGACGGTCATCATCGACAAGTACGAAGAAGAGGGCAGCTTGCGCCGCATTGCCGCCACCATCGTGGTCGAGCGCGACGGCCACAAAGGCATGGTCATTGGCGAGAAGGGCGAAAAGCTCAAGCGCATTGGCACCGAGGCGCGCCACGAACTTGAAGCGCTCACAGGGAACAAAGTCTTCTTGGAGATTTGGGTCAAAGTGCGTTCAGGCTGGGCCGACGACGACGCCCGCGTGCGCTCTTTCGGCTACGAGTGACCCCCCGCAGGAATGGCTGCCAAGCGCTTCAATGACGAACCGGCCTACGTGCTGCACCGCTACGACTGGAGCGAGTCCAGCCTGAT
>CANHKH010000344.1 GCA_947460165.1 Comamonadaceae bacterium | reverse complement strand
TGGGGTTGGCGTCGGCCACGGCCTGGGCAAAGTCGTCGCAGGTCACGGCCTGGCCATCGTGGCGCTCAAAGTACAGCGCCATGCCACGGGCAAAGCCGGCGCGGCCCAAGGGATCGGCAGGGCTGGCGGTCAGGGTCTGCATCATGCGCACGACTTCTGAGCCTTTTTCGTAAATGGTGACGGTGTAAAAGTTGTTGATTTCAACGTAGCTGTCAGGCCGCACCGGGTGGGCCATGGGGCCTGCGTCTTCGGGGAACTGGGCGGTGCGCAGCACGCGCACGTCTTCAATGCGCTTGACGGCGCGGGCCGAGGGGCTGGCGCACAGGTCTTGCGAGAACTCCTGGTCGCGAAAAACGGTCAGTCCTTCCTTGAGGCTGAGCTGGAACCAGTCGCGGCAGGTGACGCGGTTGCCCGTCCAGTTGTGAAAGTACTCGTGGCCGACCACGCTTTCAATGTTGGCAAAGTCGGTGTCGGTGGCAGTGGCCTGGCTGGCCAGCACGTACTTGGTGTTGAAGACGTTCAGACCCTTGTTTTCCATGGCGCCCATGTTGAAGTCGCTGGTGGCCACGATCATGAAGCGGTCCAGGTCCAGCGGCAGGCCAAAGCGTGCTTCGTCCCAGGCCACCGAGGCCATGAGCGAGTTCATGGCGTGCTCGGTTTTGTCCAGGTCGCCCGGCCGCACATAGACCTGCAGCAGGTGGTCTTTGCCCGCGCGGGAGGTGATGCGCTGCTCGCGGCTCACCAGCTGGCCGGCCACCAGCGCAAACAAGTAGCAAGGCTTTTTGTGCGGGTCCACCCAGCGGGCAAAGTGGCGGCCGTCGTCGAGCTCGCCTTGCTCGACCAAATTGCCGTTGGACAGCAGCACCGGGTACTTGGCCTTGTCGGCGCGCAGCAGCACGCTGTAGCTGGCCATCACGTCGGGGCGGTCTAAAAAGTAGGTGATGCGCCTGAAGCCTTCGGCCTCGCACTGCGTGAAAAACGAGTCTTGGCTGACGTACAGCCCCATCAACTTGGTGTTTTTTGACGGGTTGCAGGTGGTGAAAATCTCCAGCTCAAAGGGCTCGTGGCCTTCGGGCAGGTTTTCCAGCACCAGCTGGCCCGCGTCCATTTTGAAGGAGCTGCCTTGTTGGTTGACCATCACGCGGGCCAGGTTGAGCTCCTCGCCGTCCAGCCGCAAAGGCTGGGCGGGCACCTCGGGGTTGCGCCTCAGGGTCATGCGGTTGAGCACCCGCGTTTTTTGCGGATCGAGGTCAAAGCACAGCTCGACCGCATCCACCCAAAAGGCCGGGGCCTGGTAGTCGGCGCGGTGGATGGCGGTGGCGGGGGCACTGGCGTCACGCATGAGCATGGCAATTCCTTGAAATGGGGTCAAACACCTTGCTTGAGCGACGCTTCGATGAAGGCATCGAGGTCGCCGTCCAGCACTTTTTGTGTGGCAGAGGTTTCAAAGTTGGTGCGCAGGTCTTTGATGCGGCTTTGGTCCAGCACGTAGCTGCGGATCTGGTGGCCCCAGCCCACGTCGGTTTTGGTGTCTTCGAGCTTTTGCTGCTCGGCCTGGCGCTTGCGCAGCTCATGGTCGTACAGGCGCGAGCGCAGCCGTTTCCAGGCCACGTCGCGGTTGCTGTGCTGGGAGCGGCCGTCTTGGCACTGCACCACGATGCCGGTGGGGATGTGCGTCAGGCGCACGGCCGAGTCGGTTTTGTTGATGTGCTGGCCGCCCGCGCCCGAAGCGCGGAAGGTGTCGGTGCGCACGTCTGAGGGGTTGATCTCGATTTCAATCGAGTCGTCAATCTCCGGGTACACAAAGACCGAGGCAAACGAGGTGTGGCGCCCGCCTGAGGAGTCAAACGGCGACTTGCGCACCAGGCGGTGCACGCCCGTTTCAGTGCGCAAGAGGCCAAAGGCGTATTCGCCCTCGATCTTGATGGTCGCGCCCTTGATGCCGGCCGTGTCGCCGGCGGTCTCGTCTTCCAGGGTGGCTTTGAAGCCCTTGCGCTCGGCGTACTTGAGGTACTGGCGCAGCAGCATGCTGGCCCAGTCGCAGGCCTCGGTGCCACCGGCGCCAGCCTGAATGTCCAAGAACGCGTTCAGCGGGTCGGCCTGGTTGCTGAACATGCGGCGAAATTCCAGCTTTTCCACCTCGGCAGCGACCTTGGCGGCTTCGCCTTCAATGGTGATCAAGCCTGCCTCGTCGCCGTCGTCATGCGACATCTCAAAGAGTTCGAGGTTGTCGGTGAGCTCTTGCGTGAGCCGGTCCAGCACCTGGACCACGTTTTCAAGGCTGCGTTTTTCTTTGCCTAATTCTTGGGCGCGCTTGGGGTCGTCCCAAACCTTGGGGTCTTCTAGCGCGGCGTTGACTTCGTGGAGTTTTCTTTCTTTGGCAGGGTAGTCAAAGATACCCCCGTAACTCATCGACCCGTCGGTTCAGGTCGTTGAGTCCATTGACGATGGCGTTGCTGCGTTCTGCTTCCATGAATATCACCTGTGAGTTTGTGTGTGGGGCCGCGCGGCTGGGGCGCGGCGATGCATGAATTTTCTCATGGACCGGTCAAGGCCAGTCCATGGCTGGCAGGTGCAGCCACAGCCACCCGGGGTTTGGCTCGCGCTCAGGGCCTCAGAAAGGCTTCAATCAGCCGGGCCAGCTCGGCCGGTTGGTCGTGGTGCAGCATGTGGCCGGCGTCTTGCACCTGGGCCACGCGCGCCTGCGGCACCAGCTTGAGCCGCTCGTGGTAGTCGGCCAAGGTGTAGCTGCCTTTCCACCACTGCGACAAAGAATCGTCCGAGGCCTCCACCGCCAGCACCGGGGCGGTGATGCGCTTCCACAGTTCGGCCATTTCGTCCCAGCGGTAGAGCAGGGCGCCTGTGACCTTGTGCGCCGGGTGGCCCAAGATCTGCCAGCGGCCTTGCGTGTCGGGCTGGGCCCAGCGCTGGGCCAGCCAGGCGGCCTTGTCGGCGCTCAGTCGGGGGTTGGTTTTGATCAAGCGCTGGGCCACGCCGCCCGCGCTGTCGTAGCTTTTGAGCGCCACCTCGCCTGCGCGCATGGCCTTGAGCTCGTCCATCCACTTGGCATAGCGGCCAGGCGCTTGGCTGGGCCGGGAGGCGGCCAGGCCAAAGCCTTCGAGGTTGACCACGCGGTGTATGCGTTCTGGCCGTATGCCCGCATAGGCCATGACCAGGTTGCCCCCCATGCTGTGGCCAACCAGGTCCACGGCATGGCCGGGGGCCAGGGCATCGAGCAGGGCGTCGAGGTCGGCCAGGTAGTCGGCAAACCAAAAATTGTCTGTGGTGGGAGGGACGGCGGTCAGGCCAAAGCCGCGCCAGTCGGGCGCCAGCAGGCGGCGGCCTTGCAAAAAGCCATCAGACAAGGCATCGACCATGAATTGGTAAGACGCGCCCACGTCCATCCAGCCGTGCCACATCACCAAGGGCGCCAGATTGGGGTTCAAGGGGCCGAACTGCCACTCCAAAAAGTGGTACTCCAGGCCCCTGATCGGGACAAACGCGCTGCGAGAGAGGTGTTTTTCTTTGTACATTGAGCTGCATGGTGTGGCGGCCTCTGGGCGCGCCACGCAAAAACCTAAGCCTTAAATCATAAGTACATCAGGAGACCAGGCCTTGCCGCGCAGCCCCTCACGATCAAAAGACACCCTGCCTCAGGCCGACCACCATGGCGACTTACACCGCCGCTTTGGCTGGCAGGTGGACGAGCACTTCAACATGGCCGAGGTCTGCGCCCGCCGCTGGGCGGCCCAAGATGCAGCCCAGCCGCTGGCCCTGCAGCGCACGGCCATCATTGAGCACCGGCCTGGGCAGCGCCCTGGTCGCTGGAGCTATGTGCAACTGCAGGCCCAAGCCAACGCCCTGAGCCGGGTGCTGCGCGGCCTGGGCGTTCAGCGTGGCGACCGCGTGGCCATTGTCTTGCCTCAGCGCTTTGAAACTGCCGTGGCCTACATGGCCGTGCTGCAAATGGGCGCGGTGGCCATGCCTTTGTCGGTGCTGTTCGGCCCGGAGGCGCTGCAATACCGCTTGCAAGACAGCGAGGCCGTGGTGGCCATTGCCGACGACCGCGCCATGGCGCACTTTCAACACCCAGTCCTGCGTGCGGCCTGCCCGGCGCTGCGCCAGGTGCTGGCCCTGGGCCAACTGGCGGGCGATGTGGACTGGACAGCGGCCCTGGCCCAAGAAAGCAGGACATTTCAAGCCGTGCGCACCAAAGCCGAAGAAGCAGCAGTGCTGATTTACACCAGCGGCACCACCGGCCCACCCAAGGGCGCGCTCATTCCACACCGCGCCTTGATAGGCAATCTGCCTGGCTTTGTCTGCAG
>CANHKH010000343.1 GCA_947460165.1 Comamonadaceae bacterium | reverse complement strand
CTCGGCAACGCTCAGGCCTTGGTTCCGTATCATTTGAACGATTTGCAGCTTGAAGCTCGCGTCAAAGACTCTTCGTTTTGTATTCGTCACGTTAAATTCCCAGGTGATTTCCACCTATCTGTGTGTGCGAATTCATTAGACCAGGGCAGGCATCGCGTGGCACCAACGGTTCCTCACGCGTGACCCTCTCCAAAAAGAAGACGTCACTTGAGCCTGAGAGTCAGGGCACGAAGGCGGCAATAATTCCAACATGCACCCAGCTCGACTGTTGATTTACCTCCTGCTCCTGGCCGTGCTGCCCGCCGGGGCCATGGACTTCACGATCAAGCCGCTGAACCTGGGGGCGGCTGGACAGGTCGAGGCCCTGCATTTGGAGGGGGCCGTCAAAGAGGGCGACGGTCAAAAGCTCCAGCAGTTTTTGGCAGGCCTCAATCCCAGCGCGGAGCAGACCACCATTTGGCTCGCTCTGAATTCCGAAGGTGGTTCGGTGCGCGAGACGCTGATCATGGCCAGGCTGATCCGCAGCCGCGGCTTCATTGCCCATGTGCCCACAGAGTCGCGCTGCATCAGCGCCTGTCTTTTTCTCTATGCCGCAGGCTTGGTGCGGGTGCCGGGGCTGACGGCCGCCAACAGCCCCTTCAAGCCCAACATCGGCATACACCGCGCTTTCATCAGTCGCGACTTTTTGGCGCGCCTGTCACTCTCGCAGGCCCAAGACCTCACCCGGGCCATGTACCAGTCGCTGGAGCGCGCGTTCAGGGAATTCGACATCCCTCCCGCCATTTATCAAAACGCCTTGATGACCTCGTCCAGCCAGGTGCGCTGGCTCACCGAGGCCGAGACCCGGTCGCTGGGCACATACCCGGCCTGGTTCGACGAATACCTGCTGGCGCGCTGCGAGCGGCTTCAGCGGCCCGAGATCAGCAGCGATGCAACAGCCGTGAGCCGGGAAAAGTCCGCCTGCGCCATGCGCCTCATTCAAGAGCACCGCCGCCAGCCCAGCGCACCGGTCACTGCGCCGCCTGCAGCTGCCGATTGACCTCGTCCACGCTGGCTTGCAGCGCGTCACCGCTCAAAGCGGCCAGTTTGAGCCAAGCCAGCTGCAGCTGGTAGTGCACCAGGGCCAGCTCGCGCCGGGTTTCGGCCTCGCGCTGCACGGCGTTGAGCTGGTCCACCACGGTGCGTGTGCCCGCTTGCATGCCTTTGCTGGTGGACACCACCAACTGCGAGGCTGAACGCAGCGCTTGGCGGGCCGCCTGCAGGCGCTCTGGGCCTTCGGCCAGCGCGTGGTACTCGCGTTGCACCTTCAAGGCCAAATCGTTGCTGGCCTGCGCCACGATGAACTGCTCGCGCTCGCGGTTGGCCACGGCCTGGCGCACGGCCGACTGCACGCCGCCGCCCGCGTACAAGGGCACATTGAGCTGCACGCCCACTTGCGAGCTGCGGTAATTGGCGTTGGGCGACTGGGTGTTTTCGCTTTTGCTCAAGGTTCGTTGGGCCACCAGGTCCAGCGTGGGGTCGTGGGCGGCCTGGGTTTTGGTGACTTCCAACTCGGCCAGGGCCAGCTTGCTGCGGGCCAATTGCAGCTCGGGGTTGTGCTGCTTGGCTCTGGCCAGCCACTCGTCCAGGCTGCCCGGGGGGCGCAGCGGCTCGTCGGCTTCTATGCGCATGGGCTTGAAGGCTTGCACCTCCTGGCCCACCAGCATGGCCATTTGGCGCAAGGCCATGTCGCGGTTTTGCCGCACTTGCACGCTTTGCGCCAGGGCCAGGTCGCTGCGGGCCTGGGCCTCGTCAATGTCGGTGCGTGTGCCTTGGCCCAGCTCAAAACTGCGGCGCGCAGCCACCAGCTGGCGGGCGCTGGCGGCGGCCACGCTGCGCAGCAAAGCCACGGATTGGTCGGCGTACAGCAGGTCAAAGTAGGCGCTGGCCACGCGCAGCAGCAAGTCGGCCTCGGCCCGGCGCTGCACAAAGGCCTGGGTGGCGGCCTGCGTATTGGCTTGTTCCAACTGCAGCATTTGCGGCCGGCGCCACAGCGGCTGGCGCAGCACCAGCGAGTTGTTCAAGCTGAAGTAGTTGGACTCCACATCGCCGCCCTGCTCTTGGCGGTCCAGCCACACCCGGTTGCGGCTGGCGCTGGCCGAGACATTGGGCAGCAGCGCCGCGCGCGCTTGCGGCACCACCTCGGCCAGCCCTGCCAGCTCTTGGCGGCTGGCCTGAAATGCCGGGTCGGCTTGGCGGGCCAGCTCAAAAGCTTGCGCCAGGTCCATGGCCGCCCGCGCCGGTGCGCAGACCCCAAAAGTAGCAAGCAATGCCCAAACAAAGCGCTGCACAGGCTTACTCCTCGGTCATGGACTGGGCCAGTCGGCGCACCAGCGGGTAGGTCAGGTAGGCCAAGAAGGAGCGCTCGCCGGTTTTGATGAGCACATCGGCCATCATGCCCGGCTGCATTTGCCGGGCGCCCAAGGTTTGGCGGCCCTGGTCTGTGACCTCGACGCGGGCCAAAAAGTAGGGCATGCGGGTGTCGGGGTCGGTCAGCATGTCCCTTGACACCGACACCACGCGGCCCGCCACATTCAGCTGCGGCGTGTGGGCAAAGCCAGAGAAGCGAATCTCGGTGGGCATGCCTTCTTTGAGGCGGTCAATCACCTGGGGCGAGACGCGGGCCTCAATCATCAAGGGTGCTTGCTCGGGCACGATGTCCATGATTTTTTGGCCGGGGCCCACCACGGCGCCCACAGACTGCACGCCCAAGCCCACCACCTGGCCAGAGGCGGGGGCGCGCAGCTCGGTGCGGGCCAGGTCTTGCGTCACAGCCTTGAGCTTTTCAGCGTCGGCCTGCACCTCGCGGCGCACCTCGGCGGTTTGGGTGTCCACCTCTTTGAGGTAGTCCTGCTCGGTCAGCTGCATGCGCTGAACCACTTCTTCGGTTTGCCGGTCCAAGCGCTGCAAGGTGGCCGAAGTGTCGGCCAGCGCGCTGCGAATGTCGGCGCGGTTGCGCTCCATCTCCAGCTGGCGGTTGCGCGGGGCATAGCCTTCTCTCACCAGTTCTTTGAAGTTGTCCAGCTCTTCTTCCAACAAGCTCAGCTGGCGCTGGCGCTCGGCCATCACCTGCACCAGGCCTTTGCGCTGCTCTTGCAGGCCGGCGCGGTTTTCAGCGAGCACTTTCAAGCTGGTTTGCAAGGTCTGGCGGCGCGAGGCAAACAGCTGCTGCTGGGTCTGCATGTGCTGCCTGACCAAGGGGTCGGCCTGCATCGCCAAAATATCGGGGTGAAAGCTCACGCTGGCCGCGCCCGCACGCTCGGCCAACAGCCGCGACTCCGTGGTGCGCAAAGCCAGGTAATGCTGGCGCACCGACTCAAAATTGGCCCGGGTGCTGCTTTGCTCCAGCACCATCAGCACCTGCCCCTCTTTGACCCAGCCGCCCTCGCTGACATGCACCTCGCGCACGATGCCGCCTTGCAGGTGCTGCACGGCCTTGCGCTTGGTGTCCACCGTCACCGCGCCAGAGGCCGGAATGCCCTCGTCAATCGGGGCCAACAGGCTCCAAGCCAACAGCGCCAACAAGGCCAAGCCCAGGGCGTAGCGGCCCACCTTGAGCGCGCGCTCTGAGGTGGGTGAAGATGCAGGCAACAAAGAGGCAGACTCAGACGGATGCATGTGCAAATCCCGCCGCAGGGGCAGGCTCGGTGGGTCGAATCGAAGGGGCAAGCAGCCGGCCCTGGCGCATCTGCCAGGTCTGGTCCAAGTGCCCAAGAATGTCGGGGCGGTGGGTGATGACAAGCACCGCGCTGCCCTGCTCGCGCAAGAATTTGAGCGTTTGCACCAGGCAGCGCTCGCCAAACTCGTCCAAGTTGGCGTTGGGCTCGTCCAGCACCACCAGGCGCGGCGTGCTGTACACGGCCTGGGCCAGCGCCACCAGCTGGCGCTGGCCACCCGAGAGGAGTTGGCCAGCCTCGCCGGCCTGGGTGTCGTAGCCCTGGGGCATGGCCAAAATCAGCTCATGAATGCCCACCCGGCGCGCCGCCTCCACCACCAAGGCGGGCTGCGAGGCGCCAAAGCGCGAGATGTTTTGCGCCAAGCTGCCCTCCATGAGCACGGGCTCTTGCGGCAGATAGCCCACACTGGGCCCTAAGCTTTGGCGGTCCCAGTCAAACACCGACAAGCCGCCCAGCAGCATGCGGCCGCTGCACAACTGGCGCGGCCACAGGCCCAGCATCACGCGGGCCAAGGTGCTTTTGCCCGAGCCTGAGGGGCCGATCAAGCCCACCAAGGTGCCGGGCGCCAAGTGCAAGCTGATGCCGTCCAAAATCACCCGGCCGTCAGAAGGGGACTTGACCACCACCTCT
>CANHKH010000342.1 GCA_947460165.1 Comamonadaceae bacterium | reverse complement strand
GCTCGGCAATGGCGGGCACCTCGGGCAGGCTGGCCAGGCGCTTGGGGCTGGTCACGCCCAGGGCCTTGAGCTTGCCGGCCTTGAGGTGGGCCTGCACGTTGCCGATGTTGGCAAACATCAAGTCCACCTGGCCGGCCAGCACGTCTTGCACGGCGGGGGCGGTGCCCCGGTAGGGAATGTTGACGATGAAGACGCCGGACTGCATTTTGAAAGCCTCACCGGCCAAATGCAGCGACGAGCCCAGCGCGCCTATGGCGAAGTTCAGCCGGCCGGGCTTGGCCTTGGCCAGGGCGATGAGCTCGCGCAAGGTGTTGGCGGGCACCGAGGGGTGCGCCACCAGCACGGCCGAGGAGGTGGAGACCATGGTCAGGGGCGTGAAGTCTTTTTCAGGGTCGAAAGGCAGCGTAGAGTAAAGCGATGCATTGATGGCGTGGCTGGTGAAACTCATGAGCAGCGTTTGCCCGTCGGCGGGCGCGCGAGCCACGGTTTCGGCGGCGATGTTGCCGCCTGCGCCGGGCCGGTTTTCCACCACCACGGTGCGGCCCAGGGCGCGGCCCATCTCCGTGGCGAGGGCGCGGGCCATGGTGTCTGTGGTGCCGCCTGCGGGTGCGTCCACCAAGATGCGAATGGGCGCTGGGCTTTGGGCGGCTGAGCCCTGGGACACGCCAGCCAGCGCGAGGCCCAGGCCCAAGCTGCGGAGCATGAAGGGGCGGCGTGCGCTCATAGGGGGCTGCTTCTCATCGGCCACCACTGATGGGCCCATCAGGCGTCGTAGCGCTTGCCCGTGGCCAGCAGCTCGGGTGTGCCTATCAAGGCGTTGAGCTGGTCAAAGTCCAGCATGCGCTCGCGCTCGGGCGCCGTGGTTTGGTGCTGGTGCAAGCTGGCGTAGTAGCGCTGCAGGGTGTGGGCCACCGCACGCGCGGTGCCGCCCGGGAAGATGACGATGCGGTAGCCAATGCGGCCCAATTCGTCGGCCGCAGTGATGGGGGTTTTACCGCCTTCGACCATGTTGGCCAGCATGGGGATGCGGGAGGCAAAGCGCGAGCAGGCGGCATTCATTTGCTCGGGCGAGCGCACGGCCTCTACAAAAATGGCGTCCACCCCGCAGGCCAGGTAGGCCTCGGCGCGCTCAAGTGCGGCGTCCAGGCCCTCCACGGCCACGGCGTCGGTACGGGCCAAGATGAGCGTGTCGCTGGAGTGGCGCGCGTCGAGCGCGGCGCGCAGCTTGCCGCACATCTCAGCCACGGGGATCACACCCTTGCCGTCGAGGTGGCCGCAGCGCTTGGGAAAGGTTTGGTCTTCGAGCTGGACCATGGCGGCGCCCGCGCGCTCAAAAGCGCGCACGGTGCGCTGGGTGTTGAGCGCGTTGCCAAAGCCGGTGTCGGCATCGACGATGACGGGCAGGGCCACGCGCTCGGTGATGCGGGCCAGGGTGTCGGCCACCTCGGTGGCGGTGGTCAGGCCCACGTCGGAGCGGCCCAAGCGGGTGTAGGCGATGGAGGCGCCCGAGAGGTAGAGCGCCTCAAAGCCTGCTTGCTCGGCCACCAAGGCGGTGAGCGCGTCGTACACGCCGGGGGCGAGCACGGGGGTGGCCGATTGCAAGCGTTGCTTGAAAGTGGTGGAGTTCATGGCGGGCAATCAGAGGTGAAAAAAATCAGGTGCGCAACTGCTCTATGGCGGTGCCTGCGGCCACCCAGCCGCCACCCAGGGCGCTGAGCAAGCCGTTGCCCGACATATAACCCCACACCGCGTCGCCCGAGACACCGCGCGCAGCACCTCCGCCGGCCAGCAAGTTGGGCAAGGCGCTGCCGTCGGCACGCAGCACGCGGCATTGCGCGTCTATGTCCAGGCCGCCCTGGGTGTGGAACAGCGCGCCCGTGACCTTGACGGCGTAATACGGCGCTTGCAAGCTGCGCTTGAAGCTGCGGCCAAAGGCATCGGCGGGCCCGGGGGCCACCTGGGCCAGGGTGTGCGACAGCGCAGCCTCATCGCAACCTATCAAGGCGGCCAAAGCAGCCAAGTCAGGGGCAGTGCGCAGGGCGCCGGCTTTTTCGGCCTCCACAAAATCGGGGAAGGTGCGCGACAAAGCCAGCAGCGGGCCGTCCAGTACGTTCCAGGCCACGCCACCCGGCTGCTGCAGCACCAGCTCGGCGGCCTCGGAGTAGCCCTGGGTTTCGTCATGAAAGCGCTGGCCTTGCGCGTTGATTTGCACGCCGCCTTCCATGATGAAGGCCCAGGTCATGAGCGCGCCTTGGGGCGTGACCCAAGAGCCATGGCCTTGGTAGGCCTGCATGTCGGCCAGGCGCGCGCCCAGGGCGCGGCCCCAGGCAATGGCGCTGCCGTCGTTGCCCACATGGCCGCCAAAGGCCGCCTCGGCCATGGGCGGCAGCAGCTCTTGCACCATGGGTGCGTTGCCGCCAAAGCCGTTGCAGGCCAAGATGAGCGCGTCGCAAGCGATGTACTCCATGCGGCCATCGGCGCGCTCAAAACCCACGCCCTGGATGCGGTCCTGGTCATTGAGCCAGAGCTCGCGCACCAGGGCCTCGGTGAGCACGTCGGCGCCCATGGCAGCGGCGGTGCGTTCCATGGCCGCAATCAGGGCCGCGCCCGTGTGCTCGGGCACCGCGTGCATGCGGCGGGCGCTGTGGCCGGGGTACAAAAATCCATCCAAAATTTCAAAGGTGATGCCCTGGGCCTCCAGCGCGTCTATGGCCTGGGCCACGCCCTGGGTGTAAGCCTCGACCAAATGCGGCGCGGCGCGGCCGTGGGCTTTGGCTTGCACGTCTTGGGCAAACACAGCGATGGTGTCGGCAATGCCCAGGGCTTTTTGCAGCCGGGTTTCGGCCGCAGGAATAAAGCCCGAGGACAAAGCCGTGGAGCCTTGGGGCATGGCGTCGCGCTCGAGCACCACGCAGTCTATGCCGGCCAAGCGCAGGCGCACGGCGGCCGTCATGCCGCAGGCGCCACCGCCCACCACCAAGGCAGGCACATGGGGGGTGTCGGCAGGCAAGGCCTGGCCACGGACCAGGCGGGCGGGATGGGGGGTGCTCATGCGGTGTCCTTCGATTGTGTTGAGACCTGGCCAGACGACAGGCGTTGGCGCAGCTGGTTCAAGAGGCCGCCTGCGGCGACCATGTCGAGTAAAAAGCCGGGAATGGGCTCGCAGGCCAGCACCTGACCTTGCGAGGTGTGCAGTTGCAGCTGCTCCAAATCGAGTGTGATGTGCTCGCCCTCTTGCAGGCTTTGGGCTTGTGGGCAGGTGAGCAAGAGCAAGCCGAGGTTGAACGCGTTGCGAAAGTACAAGCCGCTGAAGGAAGGCGCAATGACCGCGCGCACGCCCAGGTGCACCAAGGCGCCTGCGGCCTGCTCGCGCGAGGAGCCAATGCCAAAGTTGGGGCCGGCGGCAATCACGTCGCCGCGCTGCACCTGCGAGGCAAACTCGGGCCGCACGCCTTCCAAGCAATGCGGGGCAATGCCGTCTATGCCCAGCTTCATGTAGCCGCCGGGGGCGAGCTGGTCGGTGTCTATGTCGGAGCCCAGGGTCCAAACGCGATGTGTGCTTGTGGTCATGCCAGAACCTCCCTGGGGTCGGTGATGAAGCCACGCAAGGCCGAGGCCGCCACGGTGTAGGGCGAGGCCAGGTACACCTGCGCGGTGGCCGAACCCATGCGGCCCTTGAAGTTGCGGGCGGTGGTGGCAATCACGTTGGCGCCATCAGGGATGGAGCCGCCGTAGCCCGAGCACGCGCCGCAGGCCGTGGGCAGCAACTCGGCCCCCGCGTCCAGCAGCGCGCCCAGCACGCCCTCGGCGCGGGCGGCCTCTTGGTCTTGCAAGCTGGCGGGGGCCACCATCAAACGCAAGCCAGGGGCCACGCGCTGGCCGCGCAGCACGCTGGCGGCGGCGCGCAGGTCGTCGAGCTTGGCGCCTGTGCACGCGCCTATGTAGGCCGCTTGCACGGCCACTTGGGAGAACTCGCCCACGGCCTTGGTGTTGGCCGGGCTGTGAGGCGCGGCCACCTGGGGCGCGAGCGTGGCCGCGTCAAAACGGTAGGTGCTGGCCAGGCTGTCGTCCACGCCCTCGTCGGTGAACAGGCCCTCCATGTCAATGGCCTCGGGCGGCACGCCCGTGCCCAGCAGCCACTGGCGGGTGGTCTCGTCAGGCGCAATCAGGCCGACTTGCGAGCCCATCTCGGCGCTCATGTTCGACAGCGTCATGCGCTCTTGCATGGACAAGGCCTGCACGGCCGGGCCGCAAAACTCCACAGCCTGGTAGTCGCCGCCGTTCATGCCAAAGCGGCCCACCATGTGCAGCACCATGTCTTTGGCCGTGACACCGGGGGGCAAGTGGCCGTC
>CANHKH010000341.1 GCA_947460165.1 Comamonadaceae bacterium | reverse complement strand
ATCACCAGCGGGTGGGTGAACTGGCCGGCAGAGCCCATGGCGGCAGACGCGATGGCGCCATGGTGGCTGGAGACAAAGTCCATGAGGCCAAAGCTGATGGACTGCACACGCGGGTGGGAAGCAATGTCAAAGGCGTTGTGCACGGCCCGGGCCGACTCCAGCAGCACATGGATGGGCAGCTCGGCGGCCGTGCCCCCCAGGCCCAAAAGCGCCGCATGGACCTGCTGCACATCGGCCAACGATTCCACCTTGGGGATCATCAGGTGGCACAAGCGGTGCGCCGCCTGCCCGGCAATGGTGGCCAGGTCGGCCGCAAAAGCCGGGTGGTCCACCGGGTGAATGCGGGCGGCCACGCGGGCTTGCGGCTGGGCCGAGAGGGCCAGCGAGGCGACCAGCGCCGCGTGCTCGGCCTCGCCGCCCACGGGGGCACCGTCTTCACAGTCCAGCGTGACGTCAAACACGCAAGCGCCGAACTCCTCGCTCATCTCGGCTTGGAGCTGCAGGCTTTTGCGCATGCGCACTTCCACGCCGCTGTAGTGGTCGCACACCGGGAGCATGCCGGAGGCGGCTTGCGCCCCCAGCAGCACATCACGAGGATGGGTCATACCCTGGTCGCTGGGTGGTTGAGCAAGCAAGGGCCAAGGGCTCAGACCAAGTGGGCCACGCCGGCCTGCTCGTCGGTGAGTTCCTTGAGCGTCTTGTTGATGCACTCCTGAGAGAAGGCGTCTATCTCCAGACCCTCGACAATTTTGTACTCGCCGCCTTCGCAGGTGACGGGAAAGCCAAACATGACGTCTTTGGGAATGCCGTACCAGCCTTGCGATGGGATGCCCATGGTGACCCAGCCGCCGTGGGTGCCCAAGGCCCAGTCGCGCATGTGGTCGATGGCCGCATTGGCGGCCGAGGCGGCCGAGGACAGGCCACGGGCTTCAATGACGGCGGCGCCGCGCTTGCCCACGGTGGGCAAAAACACGTTGGCGTTCCACTCTTGGTCGTTGATCATGTCCTTGACCGACTCGCCGTTGATGGTGGCAAAGCGGTAGTCGGCGTACATGGTGGGCGAGTGGTTGCCCCAGACGCACAATTTTTGAATGTCTTTGACAGCCTTGCCGGTTTTGGCGGCCACTTGGCTGAGCGCGCGGTTGTGGTCCAGGCGCAGCATGGCGGTGAAATTGCCAGGCTTGAGGTCGGGCGCGGACTTCATGGCAATGTAGGCGTTGGTGTTGGCAGGGTTGCCGACCACCAGCACCTTGACATTGCGCGAGGCCACGGCGTTGAGGGCCTTGCCTTGCGCGGTGAAGATGGCGCCATTGATGGCCAACAACTCGGCACGCTCCATGCCGGGGCCACGGGGACGCGAGCCGACCAGCAAGGCGTAGTCGGTGTCCTTGAAGGCGGTCATGGGGTCGCTGTGGGCTTCCATGCTGATGAGCAGGGGGAAAGCGCAGTCTTGCAGCTCCATCATCACGCCCTTGAGGGCTTTTTGGGCTTTTTCGTCCGGGATCTCCAGCAGCTGCAAGATGACCGGCTGGTCCTTGCCCAGCATGTCGCCAGAGGCGATGCGAAACAGCAAGGCATAACCAATTTGACCTGCAGCGCCGGTGACGGCAACACGGACGGGCTTCTTCATGGGGGGAACTCCGAATTGTTTGAATTGAGGGTGAAATGTTGCCCGGCCAACCCAGGCTCGGGCGAGATTCTAAGCGGGAAAACCCCAGCCGGTCAATTTGTCTTATGTCTTATATAAGATATGATTCAAGCCTGTCAGCAAGCCCCCAGGCCTGCTCTTCCCCTTAGCACCTTCGTGACTTTTGGGACCTTTGTCCTCACACCATGGCCACTTTGCCCACCGCATTGCCCGACACCTTGGCGGCTTCTGAGCCTGGCTTGAATGCCTTGGCCACACCAGCTTTTAGCCCGCTGTACCAGCAAATCAAGGGCTTGATTTTGCAAAGCCTGCAGGCCGGTGAATGGAAGCCGGGGGACTTGATCCCCAGCGAAATGGACTTGGCCGCGCGTTTTCGGGTAAGCCAGGGCACGGTGCGCAAAGCCATCGACGAGCTGGCCGCCGAGAACCTGGTGGTCCGCCGCCAGGGGCGCGGCACTTTTGTGGCCACGCACGCCGAGCAGCATGCGCAATACCGGTTTTTGCGGCTTTTGCCAGACCACGGTGACGCGGGCAGCGAAGGCCCGGCCGAGCGCACCATCGTCGACTGCAAGCGCCTGCGCGCGCCCGCCGACACTGCCCGCCACCTGGGCTTGCGCGCGGGCGACGCGGTGCTGCAGGTGCGCCGGGTGCTGGCCTTCCAGGGCGTGCCCACCATTTTGGAAGACCTGTGGCTGCCGGGCGGCCCCTTCAAGGGCCTGACGGCCGAGCGCCTGTCGGTGTACCAAGGCACCATGTACGCGCTGTTTGAGACTGAGTTTGGCGTGCGCATGGTGCGCGCCGAAGAAAAAATCCGCGCCGTGGCGGCCGACGCGGTGGCCGCCGACCTGCTGACCGTGCCCAAAGGCTCGCCACTGCTCAGCGTGGAGCGCATCGCCTACACCTACCAAGACTCGCCCATGGAGATGCGTCGTGGCCTGTACCGCACCGACACGCACCACTATCACAACACCCTGGGCTAAAGGCCACGGGCAGGATCAGGGCCTGGGCAGTGTTGCATCAAGCATGAAAACCGTTTTCCGTTTGGCGGGTGGGCCATCTCCTTGCATGAGCTTGGGCAAGGCGCCCGCGCCAACCCCCAATGCGCAACCATGGTTGAATGTGTTTTTTTGCAAATAAGCCTTCACACGCTGACATCGATGAAGCAAAAAAAACCAGCAGACACGGGATTCAAGGGCAACAAGTCTTTTTTGCCCAGCAAACCCTGCGCGGTGTGCGCCAAGCCCATGAGCTGGCGCAAAGCCTGGGCCAAAAACTGGGACAGCGTGCTGTACTGCTCTGAGGCCTGCCGGCGCATGAAACCCGCACAAAAAACACCATGAGCGCCTGCCGACACCTGATTTTGATGCTGGGCGACCAGCTCGACGCCCAGTCCTCCGCCCTCGCCGGCATAGACCCCGCGCAAGACCGGGTGCTGATGATTGAGGCGCTGGAAGAATCGACCCACGTGCCCTCGCACCAGCTGCGCACGGCGCTGTTTTTCTCGGCCATGCGGCATTTTGCGCAAGAGCTGCAGGCGCGCGGCTTGCAGGTGCATTACCGCGCCCTGGACCGTGAAAACGACGCCACCCTGGCCGCCGGCCTGCAGGCGGCGCTCGCGCAATTCAAGCCGCAAGGCTTGGTGGGCGTGGAGCCGGGCGATCTGCGGGTGCGCGCGGCCATTGAGGCGGCCGTACCTCCCGGCCTGCCCATGGAATGGCGCGAAGACACGCATTTTTTGTGCAGCCGGGCGCGCTTTGCCAGTTGGGCCGGGCGCAGCAAAACGCTGCGCATGGAGTTTTTCTACCGCAAGATGCGCCAGGCATATGGCGTGCTCATGGAAGGTGACGAGCCCGTGGGCGGCCAGTGGAATTTTGACGCCGACAACCGCAAGGGCTTTGGCAAAGCTGGCCCGCAAGGGCTGCCCACGCCCCGGGTGTTTGAGCAAGACCAAATCACCCAAGACGTGCTGCGCCTGGTGGGCCAGCGCTTTGCCAGCCACCCAGGTGATGTGGCGCACTTCAACTGGCCAGTGACGCGGGCGCAGGCGCTGCTGGCGCTGGACGACTTCATCACCCACCGGCTGCCGCACTTTGGCACCCACCAAGACGCCATGTGGACAGGCATGGCTTTTGGCTGGCATGCGCTGATTTCCAGCTCGCTCAACCTCAAGCTGCTGCATCCTCTGGAAGTGGTGCAGACCGCCGAGCGCGCTTGGCGCGAGCGAGGGCTGGAGTTGGCCAGTGTGGAGGGCTTTATTCGCCAGGTGCTGGGCTGGCGCGAGTTCATTCGCGGCGTGTATTTTTTAGACATGCCCGAGCTCAAACAAGCCAACCACTATGGCCACCAACGGGCCCTGCCCACTTGGTACTGGACGGGCCACACCGGCATGAACTGCATGCGCCAGAGCATCAAGCAAACCCTGGAACACGGCTACGCCCACCACATTCAGCGCTTGATGGTCACCGGCATGTTTGGCGTGCTGGCGCAAATTGAGCCCCAGCAGCTGTGCGACTGGTACTTGGCTGTCTATATAGATGCGGTGGAGTGGGTGGAACTGCCCAACACCGCAGGCATGGCCTTGTTTGCCAACGGAGGGCGTTTTACCTCCAAGCCCTATGTGGCCAGCGGTGCTTACATCAAGCGCATGAGCAACTATTGCCAGGGCTGCAAGTATGTGCCCGAGCAGCGCACCGGGCCCCAGGCTT
>CANHKH010000340.1 GCA_947460165.1 Comamonadaceae bacterium | reverse complement strand
GTCCATTGACGAACAGTTTGGCGGTCTGTGACATGGCGGACTCCTTGCCAGATGATATATATCAAAGCATATATCTCAGCCAGCTCATTGGCAATGCTTTTCAGCTCATTTTGCGATCGATCAAAGGATGGTCTGCATCACTCACCGCCCAAAGGCGTGGCAGCAAGTTATTTTTCAGGTGGTGGGATTTGATCCGTTTTCTCTCGGAATCAGGCCCTTTTCGTCGCCCATGGGACCGTTTTTATGGAGTCAGGCGGGCGCATGGCGCTTGTAAAAGGCGTGCACGCGAGCCCTCAGCGCCTCAGCCTGGTCGCGGTGAGGCGAGTGGCCGCAGTCGGCCAGTTCCAGCAATTCGGTGTGTGGCGCGCGCTCGGCAATGCCATGAATCTGCGCCAGTGTGCCGTAGTCGTCGTTCAGGCCCTGCACGGCCAGCAGGGGGCAAGTGATGTGGGCCAGCTCGGCTTCCAAAGACCAGTTTTCAAAAGCCGGGTCCAGCCACGCGCGGCTCCAGCCCCAAAAGGCCGAGTCGGGGTCGGCATGGTGGCGGGCGAGTTTGCCGCGCAGCCCACTGTGCAGGTAGGCCTCTTGGGCCTGGGCGATGGTGCGCCGCGAGATCTCTTCGACCATGATGTGCGGCGCCAGCACGATGGCACCGGCCACCAAGCGAGGGCGTTGCGCTGCCGCAATCAGCGCGATCGAGCCGCCATCGCTGTGACCGAAGAGCCACACCGGCTCGTTCACCCCCAAGGCATCTAACAAAGCGGGCAGCACCTCCAGGGCCTGGCGGTGCATGAAGTCGGGCGTCCAGGCCTCGTGCGCCTGCCTGGGGGTGGACTGGCCATAGCCGGGGCGCGAATACACCAGGCCCCGGCAGCCCAGGGCCTGGCACAGTTGCGCCGGAAAGTCGCGCCACATCGACACCGAGCCCAAGCCCTCGTGCAAAAAAACCATCAGGGGCGCGCTGGCGTGGTCTTGGCCCAGCCATTGGTATTCCAAGCGCAACTCGCGGCCTGCCCAGGCCATGCGGGCCCACCGCGTGCTGGCCTGAGGGAGGGTGGGAGCCGTTTCACGCATGGCCGGCCATCAGCTGCGGGCCTGGGCGGCTGCCTCAGTGGCCGTGTGGGCCGCATCGCGCTCGCGCAGCTTGAAGCGCTGGATCTTGCCGGTGGCGGTCTTGGGCAACTCGCTCATGAACTCGATCATGCGCGGGTATTTGTAGGGCGCCAGTCGCTCTTTCACAAAAGTCTTGAGCGCGGCCTCGTCGGTGCGGTGGCCTGCCTTGAGCACCACAAAGGCCTTGGTTTTGGTCAGGCCCTGCTCGTCGGTCATGCCTATCACCGCCGCTTCGAGCACGGCCGGGTGCTGCACCAAGGTGGCCTCGACCTCGAAGGGCGAGACGTAGATGCCGCTGACCTTGAGCATGTCGTCGCTGCGGCCCGAGTAGGTGTAGCTGCCGTCGGCGTTGCGCACGTACTTGTCGCCGCTGTGGGTCCAAGCGCCTTGGAAAGTCGCGCGCGATTTGTCGCGGTTGCCCCAGTACATGAGCGCGGCACTCGGCCCTTGGATGTAGAGGTCGCCTGGCTCGCCGTCGGCCACGGCTTGGCCGTCTTCGCCGCGCAGTTCGAGCTGATAACCCGGTACCGGCCAGCCGGTGGTGCCGTAACGCACCCGGCCGGGCTGGTTGGACAGGTAGATGTGCAGCATTTCGGTGGAGCCTATGCCGTCAATGATCTCCACCCCGTAGTGCTTGGTAAAGCGCTCGCCAATGTCGGCGGGCAATGCCTCGCCGGCCGAGGAGCACAGGCGCAGCGCCACCTGCGCTTTGGCGGGCAAGGCGGGCGAGGCCAGCATGCCGGCAAAGCCGGTGGGCGCGCCAAAAAACACCGTGGGTTGCTGCTCCCGCCAGCGCTTGAAGGTGGCCTCGGGCGTGGGGCGCTCGGCCATCAGCACCACGGTGGCGCCCACGCTCAGGGGAAAGGTCAGCGCGTTGCCCAGGCCGTAGGCAAAAAACAGCTTGGCCGCTGAAAAGCAAATGTCTTTGTCGCTCAGGCCCAAGATGGGTTTGCCATAGAGCTCGGCCGTCCAGTACAGGTTGGCATGGGTGTGGGTGGCTCCTTTGGGCCGGCCGGTGGAGCCCGAGGAGTAAAGCCAAAAGCCCGGATCGTCGCAGCCGGTGGCCGCGCACTGCGGCATGGGCGCGTGCGCTGCGATCAAGGCTTCGAGGTCCTGTGCGTTGTCATCCAGGTCGCCCACGGGGCGCGACACCACCACCGCTGCTGCTTCGTGCCCGCCTTGCGCCATGGCTTGGCGCAGCGTGGGCAGCAAGGCGCCCGAGACCAGCACCGCCTGAGCGCGGCTGTGCTGCAGCATGTAGGCGTAGTCGTGGGCGGTCAGCAAGGTGTTCACGGCCACCGGCACCACGCCGGCATAGAGCGCGCCCAAAAAGCACACGGGCCAGTCGCAGCTGTCGTGCATGAGCAGCAGCACCCGCTCTTCACGCCGCAGGCCCAAGGCCTGCAGGCTCGCGGCCATGCGTTGCACGCGCTCGAACAACTGGCCATAACTGAGCGTGCCGACATCGTCGATGAAAGCCGTCTTGTTCGGGCGCCCCGCGTTCAGCGCCATCAGGTGCTGCGCAAAATTGAAGGTCGAAGCTGGCGCAGGCGGCAGGGGCGATGTGGGCTCGGCGGTGGGCTTGTACATGGGGGTCTCCTTTTTTCGGGCGCCTCAGGGGGCTGGCAGGCTGCTGGGGTCGGGCGTGGTCTGGGTGCAGGGGTGGGCTGGCGGTGGGGCTTGGCGCCTCAAGCGGGCGGCGTGAGCTGCGACAGCACGGCGGTGCTGGCCTGGATGGCGGCGCGGCGGTGGTAGAAGTTGAGCGCGCGCAAGCCGCCTAGCTCTTCACCGCCGCCAGCGCGGCCGGGGCCGCCGTGCAGCGACTGCGGCATCACATTGCCGTGGCCGGTTTGCAGGGCCGCCACGTCGGGGCTGATGATGTGCACGCGGCCGTGGCTGTCGGCCAACTCCAGCGCCGCGCCCGCCAGCGCGAGTGGGTCCTGGCCGTAGAGCGAGCTCACCAGCGAGCCCTGGCCTCGGCGTATCAACCCCATGGCGTGTGCGCTGTCGCGGTAAGGCACCAGCGTGGCCACCGGGCCAAACACCTCATGCGTGTGCACCAGGTCAGCGGCATCGCTGGCGGCCGCGTTTTTCAGGCCCAGCAGGGTGGGGCCCACGCAGCAGGCCACGGCCGGGTCGGCGTCGACCAGCGCATGCGTGGCGCCGTCGTGCAGCACCTGGGCCTGGGTCTGCAGCAGGGCCAGCCCTTGCCGCACGGACTGCAGCTGCGCGCGGCTGACCAGCGCGCCCATGCGCACGGCGTCATGGCGCGGGTTGCCCACCGTGGTTTTGGCCAGGCGCGCGCTGAGCGCAGCGGCCACCACGGCGGCCTGCTGCTCGGGCACCAGCACGCGTCGGATGGCGGTGCATTTTTGGCCGGATTTCACGGTCATCTCGCGCGCCACTTCCTTGACCAGCAGGTCCAGCGCCTCGGCGCTGGCACCGGGCAAGAGCCAGGCCGAGTTCAGGCTGTCGGCCTCGATGTTCACGCGCACCGACAGGCGCGTGACGGCCGGGTGCGAGCGGATCAGCTCGGCCGTCTCGGCCGAGCCGGTGAAGGACAGCACGTCAAAAGGCTGGAGCTGATCGAGCAGGCCTCTCGAGGACCCGCAGACCACCGACAGCGCGCCCGCAGGCAGCACGCCCGCGTCGACCACGTCCTTGACCATGCGCTGCGTGAGCCAGGCGGTGGCGGTGGCCGGCTTGATGATGACGGGCACGCCCGAGAGCAAGGCCGGCGCGGCCTTTTCCCACAGGCCCCAGCCGGGGAAGTTGAAGGCGTTGATGAACAGCGCCACGCCGCGTGTGGGCACCAGCACGTGCTGGGACTGGAACAGCGGGTCTTTTCCCAGGCGGCTGGCCTCGCCGTCCATCAGGTGGCGCCGCTCGCCCAGGCCTTCGCCCATCTTGGCGTACTGGCCCAGGGTGAAGATGCCGCCGTCAATGTCCACGGCCGAGTCGTTCTTGACAGTGCCGCTGTTGGCGGTGGCGATCTCGTCGTAGGCGTCGCGGTGGGCTTGCAGCACCTTGACCACGGCCGCCAGCATCTGGCCGCGCTGCGCGTAGCTCAGTGCCCGCAGGGCGGCGCCGCCACGCTCACGCGCAAAGGCAAAGGCCGCGGCCAGGTCCAGGCCGGTGGCGTCCACGCGGACCAGCTCGGTGCCCAGCACCGGGTCGAGCAGCACAGCGCCTGCGCCCGTGCCGCTTTGCCAGCGGCCGGCCATGAAGTTGGGGAGCAATTCGG
>CANHKH010000339.1 GCA_947460165.1 Comamonadaceae bacterium | reverse complement strand
GGTGGCCGCGAGCACGCCCTGGCCTGGAAATTGTCTCAATCCCCCAAGGCGCAGGGTATTTTTGTGGCGCCAGGCAATGGCGGCACAGCCCTGGACGGGCGGCTGCAGAATCTGCCCATCACGGGCGTGCTGGAGCTCAGGCAATGGGCGCAGGCCAATGGCATTGGCCTGACGGTGGTGGGCCCAGAGCAGCCGCTGGCCGCCGGCATCGTGGACGAGTTCCGCGCCCATGGCTTGCGCGTATTTGGCCCCACCCAGGCGGCCGCGCAGTTGGAAAGCTCCAAGGCTTTTTCCAAAGCCTTCATGAAGCGCCACGGCATTCCCACGGCCGAGTACGAGACCTTCACCGACCCGGCAGCCGCCCACGCCTATGTGGACCGCATGGGTGCGCCCATTGTGGTCAAGGCCGACGGCTTGGCTGCGGGCAAAGGCGTGGTGGTGGCCACCAGTTTGGCCGAGGCGCACCAGGCCATTGACTTCATGCTGCTGGACAACTCGCTGGGCGTGGCCCACAACGAGGGCGGCGCGCGTGTGGTGATCGAGGAGTTTTTGGTCGGCGAAGAAGCCAGCTTCATCGTCATGTGCGACGGCAAAAACGTGGCCACCCTGGCCACCAGCCAAGACCACAAGCGCTTGCAAGACGGCGACCAGGGCCCCAACACCGGCGGCATGGGCGCGTATTCGCCTGCGCCCGTGGTCACCCCCGGGGTGCACGCCCGCGCCATGCGCGAGATCATCTTGCCCACCATTCGCGGGATGGAGGAAGACGGCATACCCTTCACCGGCTTTTTGTACGCGGGACTGATGATTGACGCCAAAGGCCAGCCCAAGACACTTGAATTTAACTGCCGCATGGGCGACCCCGAGACCCAGCCCATCATGATGCGCCTGAAAACCGACTTGGTCGACGTGATGATGGCGGCCACCTCTGGCGCGCTGGACCAAATCGAGCTGGAATGGGACCGCCGCCCCGCCTTGGGTGTGGTGATGGCGGCCCATGGCTATCCCCTGAACCCGCGCAAGGGTGACCGCATCACCGGCTTGCCCTCGGGCAAAGCGCAAACCGATGCCGTGGTTTTCCACGCGGGCACCCAGCAGCAAGGCGGCGAGACCGTGAGCACAGGCGGGCGTGTGCTGTGCATCACGGCCTTGGGCGAGAGCGTGCGCGAGGCGCAGCAGCGCGCTTACGCCATGGCCGACAGCATTGCCTTTGACGGCGCGCAAATGCGCCGCGACATTGGTTATCGCGCGGTCAAGGCCTGAGCGCCCAATCGGTCATGAGCATGGTTTCTCCCCCTGGGCCCTTGGTCCCATGCGGCAGCCGGTTGGCCAGGCGCGTGCTGGGCTGGTTGGGCTGGCAACTTCATTTTGACGGTTTGCCCTGCGCACAGGGGGTGATCGTGGTCTACCCGCACACCTCCAACTGGGACTTTCCGGTGGGCCTGCTGGCCAAGTGGGCCATGGGCTTTGACGCCCACTTTCTGGGCAAGCACACCTTGTTTCGCATCCCCCTGTTCGGGCCTTGGTTGCGCTGGCTGGGTGGCTTGCCGGTGGACCGGGCGGGTGCCCAGGGTGTGGTGGGGCAAATGGCCGAATTGCTCCAAGCCAAAAAGACCCAAGGCACGCCATGCTGGGTGGCCATCACTCCCGAAGGCACGCGCAGTTGGCGCCCTGCCTGGCGCAGCGGTTTTTACCGTTTGGCCTTGGCCGCCCAAGTGCCCGTGGGCCTGGCGGTGCTGGACTTTGGCCGCAAGCAAGTGAGGTTTGTGGACTTTGTTTCTCTGAGCGGTGAGGTGGGGGCCGACATGGCCCGCATTGCCCGTGGTTTTGACGGCGCCCTGGGCTGCCGCCCTGCATTGGCGGCCCCCATTCGGCTTGACTCTCCAAAGGACGACGCATGAGCACCCTGGACGTGGCGGCAGGCCGCAGCTTTTTACTCGATTTGCAGCAGCGCATCATGGCCGCTGTCGTCCGCATCGATGGCAAGGCGCCCACCCGCGACGCCTGGACCAAACCGGCCGGCGAGACCTTGCAAGGCGAGGGGCTGACCATGATTTTGGAGGACGGCGCCGTGTTCGAGCGCGCCGGCTGCGGCTTTTCGCATGTGCGCGGCCCCAAGCTGCCGCCCTCGGCCACCCAGCACCGCCCCGAGCTGGCAGGCGCGCCGTTTGAGGCCATGGGGGTGTCGCTGGTCTTTCACCCCCGCAACCCCTACGCACCCACCGTGCACATGAATGTGCGCATGATCATGGCCCAGCCCGCCATTGGCGAGCCCGTGGCCTGGTTTGGCGGTGGCATGGACTTGACCCCCGTGTACGGCTTTGAAGACGACGCCGTGCACTTTCACGCCCAGTGCCAGCAAGCCCTGGCGCCCTTTGGTGACGACAAGTTCCCGCGCTTTAAAAAATGGTGTGACGAGTATTTCTTTTTGAAGCACCGCCATGAGCCGCGCGGCATAGGCGGCGTGTTTTTTGACGACTTCAATGAACTGGGCATGCTCCGCAGCTTTGAGATGCTGCAGTCCCTGGCCAACCACTTTTTGCCTGCTTACGAGCCTTTGTTGCTGCGCCGCAAAGACACACCCTATGGCGAGCGCGAGCGCGAGTTTCAGCTTTATCGCCGCGGGCGCTATGTGGAATTTAATTTGGTCTGGGACCGAGGCACCCACTTTGGCCTGCAGTCGGGCGGACGCACCGAGTCGATTTTGCTGTCCATGCCGCTTAACTGCAGCTGGTCTTACCGCCGAGAAGACGCGCCCGATTCGCCAGAAGGCCGGCTGCTGCGCGACTTTTTGGTCGCCAAGGACTGGGTTTGACGCAGGCGCTGCGGCCTCGCCGCATGGGGGTGTTTGGCGGCGCCTTTGACCCGCCGCACCGGGCGCATGTGGACTTGGCGCGTGCGGCACTGGCCCAGCTGGGGTTGGACGAGTTGCGCATCTTGCCCACGGGCGATGCCTGGCACAAGCTGCGCCCCCTCAGCCCCGCCGTGCACCGTCTGGCCATGGCCAAGCTCGCTTTTGAGGGCTTGCCCAGCGTGGTGATTGATGAGCGTGAGCTCCAGCGCGCAGGGCCCAGCTACACCATAGACACGCTGGAGGCCCTGGCGAGCGAGTTTGCTCAGCCGCCCCCAGCGCTCTACCTTCTGATGGGCGGCGACCAGTGGGCCGCCTTGGGCTCGTGGCACCGCTGGCAGGACATTGCCAAGCTGGCCAGTCTGTGTGTGCTGGACCGACCCGGCGCGCCCAGACCAGCGCATGATGGTGTTGCTGCACCCATTTGGCTGCAAGCGCCGCCCCAAGACCTCAGCGCCACCGCCGTGCGCGAGGGCTTGAAAGACGGCCGCCTTTCGTCTCAAGACCTTGCCGCGCTGCTGCCCGAGGCAGTAGCGCGTTATATTTCAGCCCACGGCCTCTATGGTCACCCTCAACCTGGCCCCCCGGCCCCGAATGCATGACCGACAAAGAAGAATCCTCCGCCAAGAAAAACGTCCAAAAACTCCAGCGTGCCATCGTCGATGGCTTGGAAGACGTCAAGGCACTGGACATCCAGGTGTTTGACACCGAGCACATCACCTCGCTGTTTGAGCGCGTGATCATTGCTTCGGGCAGCTCCAACCGCCAAACCAAGGCACTGGCCGCCAGCGTGCGCGACGCGGTGCGCGAGGCCGGTTTTGGCAAACCCCGCATCGAGGGCGAGGACAACGGCGAGTGGATCATCGTGGACTGCGGCGCGGCCGTGGCCCACATCATGCAGCCCTCCATCCGCCAGTACTACCACCTGGAAGAGCTGTGGGGCGACAAGCCCGTCAAGCTCAAGCTGGGCGCGCCCGCCCCCAAGGTCAAGCGCGCAGCGCCAGCCCCAGAAGCTGCGCCCGTGTCTGCCAAAAAGGTGGCCCGCAAAACCGCGCGTGGGGTCGCGGCCAAAAAGGCCCAGGCGGCCGAGGTGACGGCCAAGAAGGCGCCCGCCAAAAAAGCTGCCGCCAAGTCGGCCCCGAAAGCATCAAACCAACCCGCCGCCAAAACCGCTGCCCCAGCGGCCAAAAAGGCCCCGGCCAAAAAAGCGCCCACCCCCAAGACCGTCACCATCAAAGCGGCTGCGCCCAAAACCGCCTCTAAAAAAGCCCCCGCCAAAAAAGTACCCGCCAAAAAAGCACCCGCCAAGACCCGCCGCAGCGCATGAGGCTGATGATTGTGGCCGTGGGCCTGAAGGTGCCCGACTGGGCACAATCGGCTTACGACGACTACGCCAAGCGCTTTCCTGCCGAGCTCAAGGTCGAGCTCAAAACCGTCAAAACCGAGGCCAGGGGCTCCAAAACCCTGGAGACCTTGCTATCCGCCGAGCGCGCCCGCATTGAGGCCG
>CANHKH010000338.1 GCA_947460165.1 Comamonadaceae bacterium | reverse complement strand
TATGGCCCAAGCGGCTTGCACACCCGCCCAGGTGGATGTGGTGGCCTATACCCAAGGTCCGGGTTTGGCGGGCGCCTTGCTGGTGGGGGCGGGCGTGGCCTGCGCCCTGGCGGCGGCTTTGGGCAAACCAGCCATGGGGGTGCACCATTTGGAAGGGCATTTGCTCTCGCCTTTTTTGAGTGCCGACCCGCCTGAATTTCCTTTTGTGGCGCTGCTGGTGTCTGGGGGCCACACCCAGCTCATGCGGGTGGACGGGGTGGGGCGCTATGAGCTGCTGGGCGAGACCATTGACGACGCCGCGGGCGAGGCTTTTGACAAATCGGCCAAGCTGATGGGCCTGCCTTACCCGGGTGGCCCCCATTTGGCGCGCTTGGCTGAGCAGGGCGATGCGGCGTCTTTCAAACTGCCCCGGCCATTGATGCACAGTGGCACGCTGGATTTTTCTTTTGCGGGTTTGAAAACGGCGGTGTTGACGCAGGTGCAAAAGCTGGGCGATGACTTGCAGGCGCGCAAGGCCGACCTGGCCGCTGCCACGCAAGCGGCCATTGTGGAGGTGCTGGTGAAAAAATCACTCATGGCACTCGATCGCACCGGCCTTGAGCGTTTGGTGGTGGCCGGCGGCGTGGGTGCCAACGCCTGCTTGCGGACGCAGCTCAATGCGGCCTGCGCCAAGCGCGGCGTGCGTGTGCATTACCCCGAGTTGGCGCTGTGCACCGACAACGGCGCCATGATCGCGCTGGCCGCAGGCATGCGCTTGCAAGCTGGGCTGGCGCGGGCTGATCAGCGTTACAGCTTTGAGGTCAAGCCGCGCTGGGCCTTGGCAGATGCCGCGGCCTGAATTTTTTTGGGGACAAGCATGTTGAAGATTTTTGTGCGCAGGCGCTCGCTGCAGGCCTGGCTTGCCGCCTGCGCCCTGGCCTGTGCGCCTGCGGTGAGTGCCCAGGCGCCAACAGCTGCGCAGCCCGTGCGCATTGCCTTGATCGAGGCGCTGTCTGGCCCCTTGGCCAATGGTGGCGAGGCGGCTTTTCGCAATCTGGTCTGGGCCACCGAGCGCGTCAATGCGCGCGGCGGCGTCAAGTTACCGGGTGCTGCCCGCTCCTTGCAAATGCTGCGCTACGACAGCAAGGGCCAAAGCGAAGAAGCCATCACATCGCTGCGCTCGGCCATTGACGACGGCGTGCGCATCGTCATGCAGGGCAATTCCTCGGCCGTGGCCGCCAGCTTGTTGGACGCGATCAACAAACACAACGAGCGCGAACCCGACAAGCGGGTGGTGTTTCTCAACTACGCGGCGGTGGACCCGGCCTTGACCAATGAACGCTGCAGCTTTTGGCATTTTCGTTTTGACGCCCACGCCGACATGCGCATGGCCGCGCTCATGGACGTGCTCAAAGACGACAAGACACTCAAAAGCATTTACCTCATCGGTCAGGACTACAGCTTTGGCCAGCATGTGCTGCGCGAAGGCCGCCGGCAGCTGGGCCTGCAGCGCCCGGACGTGCAGATCGTGGGCGACGAGCTGCACCCCTTGGGCCGGGTGAAAGACTTCATTCCCTACGCCACCAAAATCAAGACCAGCGGCGCCCAGGCGGTGCTCACGGGCAACTTTGGCAACGACCTCACGCTCTTGGTCAAGGCCGCCAAAGACGTGGGTTTTGAAGGCAAGTTCTACACCTTTTATGGCAACGCCTTGGGCGTGCCTGGCGTGCTGGGCGAGGCAGGCGTGGGCAAAGTCATGGCCGTGGCCGAGTGGTTTCCCACCGTGCCCGGCGAGCAGGCCGAGGCTTTTTACCAAAGCTTTCGCCAGCGCTTTCCCAAACCCCAGGACGACTACATCCACATGCGCATGCAGCTCATGATGGAGGCGCTCACCCAGGCCTTGGAGCGCGCGGGCAGCACTGAGGCGGGCGCCGTGGCCGCGCAGCTCGAACGAGCTGAGGTGAGCTTGGCGGGCCACAGCGGCGCCATGCGCGCGGCCGACCACCAGTTTCAGCAGCCGCTGCGCGTGGTCATGATGGACAAGCAGGGCACGCCCGGCGTCAAGTTCGACAGCGAAGGCTCGGGCTACGGCTTTCGCGTCATCAAGACCCTGGCCGCCCCCCGGGCCGAGCAAGCCCACAGCTGCAAAATGCAGCGGCCTGGCCGTTAAGGAGCTGCCATGCGCGCTGCCATTGAGAATTTGCAGGAGTCCATGATCCGCCAGGTGGCCAACGCCGGCCTGGGCCGTGAAGACGTGCTCAAGTTCTGGTTTGGCGAGAGCGACGAAGTCACGCCCGCCGTCATCCGCGAGGCCGCCGCACAGTCGCTGGCTGCGGGTGAGACCTTTTACTCGCACAACCTGGGCCTGCCCGAGCTGCGCCAGGCGCTGGTCACCTACAGCCAGGCCCTGCGACCGGCGGGCGCAACCAAACTGACAGACGAGCGCATGGCGGTCACGGCAGGTGGTGTCAATGCCCTCATGGTGGCCATGCAGGCCCTGATTGATGCGGGTGACCGCGTGGTGGTGCTCACGCCCGTGTGGCCCAACCTCACGGCCCAGCCGCTGGTTTTGGGGGCCGAACTGCACACCGTGAGCTTGCGGCCTGAGCTTGGCCGCTGGCGCCTGGACATGGACGAGCTGCTGGCGGCCGTGACGCCGGCCACCCGCTTGCTGGTGCTCAACGCCCCCAACAACCCCACGGGCTGGACCTTGGGCCGCGCCGAACAGCAGCAGATATTGGCGCATTGCAGGCGCACAGGCACCTGGGTGATGGCTGATGAGGTGTACGAGCGCCTCTACTTTGACGGCGCGCCTGGCCAAAGTGCGCCCAGTTTTCTCGATGTCTCAGAGGCCGAGGACCGACTGGTCGTGGTCAACAGCTTTTCCAAGAGTTTTTTGATGACCGGCTGGCGCTTAGGCTGGCTCACCATGCCGGCCCGCATGACGCCCGCCGTGGGCAAGTTGTTGGAGTTCAACACCTCGTGCTCGCCGGTGTTCATTCAGCGGGCGGCCTTGGCGGCCCTGGCCCATTCGGCACAGATCACCCCCGCCGTGGTGGCCCACCTCCAGCGCTGCCGCGACACGCTGGTGCCGCTGCTACAAGCCGTCCCCGGTGTGCAGGTCACGCCCTCACCGGGCGGGCTGTATGCCTTTTTCCGCCTAGAAGGGCAGGGCGATTCCCTTTCGGTGGCCAAACGCTTGGTGCAAGAGGCCGGTTTGGGCCTGGCCCCCGGCAATGCCTTTCACGACAGCTCTGCGCCCGAGATGCAAGGCTGGCTGCGCTGGTGTTTTGCCTCGCAAGACCTGGCCCGCTTGGGCCAAGGGGTGGAGCGCTTGGCGCAGTGGTTGCGCACCCAGGCTTGAGCCAAGGCGGCTGAATTAATCTGTATCTGACCCCAATTCATGACCCCAATTCAATGGGGTCAGAAGCTGCGCACATAAGACAGCAGCACGCCGGCGGTGCCCAGCAGGAACACTTGGGCCGAGTGTTTGGGTGTGATTTCGTAGCCCAGGGAGGGGATGATGACCGGTGCCACGCCCAGTGCGTTCAGGCCGATTTCGTTTTTATAGCGGCCTTTGTAGCCGTAAATCAGGCCGACCGACACCTTGGTGAACAGCCTTGGATTCTTCAATAGCCCATCCCAGCGCTGGCCTGCAAAGGCATAGAGGGACGGTTGGCCGAATGAGTTGCTGAAGGCGGCCAAGCCGCAAAAGCCGTTGCCTGGGGTGCGGCTGTCCAAGGCCACGAGCATCACATTTTTATGTTCTTTGCTGGGCGTCCAGTGGTGCGTGTAAGGCGAAAGCGTGAGGTCCCAGCGGCTGGCTGGTGGGGGTGCACCTTCTTGAGACAGCAGCTCAGGGCAGGGCTGCCAGTCGTACAGGGTGCTGTCGGCATGCACTTGTGCATGGGCCATGGCGAAAAGGCTGCATGTGAGCGTGATGCCCAGTTTGTTGAAGGCGATTTTCATGGCCTGAGGAAGGTTTTTGCGTTTTAAAAAATTTCATCTTCGCAGGGCCAGTCAAGTGCGAATCATTGAATTTTAAGCGTGCCTCAGCAGGTCAGGGTTGGGGCTTGAGCTTGCCGCTATACTCTTAGGCTTTGCTGAAACTGCTTTGGTGGCGCCAGCGAGAAAATTTGTATCAACACACGGTGTGTGCGGTGTCAGTTTGGACACTGCTGCATTCGCAAGTTAAGGAAAATCCATGATTGCAAAATCAATCAAGGCCGACATTGTCGCGGCCAATGCCCGTTCAGCGGGCGACACCGGCAGTCCTGAAGTTCAGGTCGCCATCTTGACCGGCCGCATCAACGAGTTGACGCCCCACTTCAAGACCCACGCCAAAGACCACCATGGTCGCCGCGGCTTGTTGCGCATGGTCAG
>CANHKH010000337.1 GCA_947460165.1 Comamonadaceae bacterium | reverse complement strand
GGCCAGCTCAAAACCTGGGGGGGCAAACACCAAAATCGTGGAGCCGTGCTGAAACCACCCAAGCTCTTGGCCTTTGACAGCGCTGGCGCGGCAGGGCATGTCGTTGGGGCCACGCCAGCGCAGGTGCAGCAGCACGTCTAAAAAATGCAGGCGTATGCTGGCCACCAAAATCGCGGCCACTGGCACCAAGGCAATGGGTTGGCCACCGGCGCTGAGACGGGCTTGCAACACCGCCCGCTCATTGCGGCAAAACAGCCGCTCCACCCGCTTGAGCGCAATCGGGTTGACATTCCAGGTGTCGCCGCTGATGTAGCGCACATGCTCAATCTCGCAGTCGGCCGGTGAGTGAAAGCGGTGGTACATGCTGGAGGTCAGGCGCAGCGTGACCCAAGTGCCGTGCTTGAAAGGCGTGGTGTCCAGACCGGGGCCGAACAATTCTTCAATGCGGTAGTTCAGGCCCTTGGCCTGAAAGAGCTGACCGTCTAGCACTTGGCCGCAGGCGCCCACAATGCCGTCGCTGGGGCTGCAGAGCACATCTGGGTCGGTGTCTACAGACCGTGCGCCCGCTTGCAGCTCGCGGGTGAAGCAGTCGTGCAGGCTGTCAAAGCGCTGCTTGCGTGCATCGCTGAGGTCCAGATCGGTGAACATCCGCCACACCGCAATGGAGGCGCTCGCCAGCCAGGGGCTGCGAATTTGGCTGAACCAGCCCATCAGGTGCGTGAGCGCTTGGCGCGGCACGCGGTTGGTCAGCACAAAGTTCAGGTCTTCGTGCTGCAGCACCCGCCGCAAGCCAGCGAGCACGCTGCTTGGAGAGCTGCTCATGCCGCGCCGCCGGCCAGCATTTCTTTGAAAATTTTCCGGCGTATGGTTTGGGGGCTCAGGCCTGGCACCTCGTGCCACCAGCCATCGGCTTGCATGGCGCGGCCGGCGGCCACAAAGCGACGCGTCACCTCGTCAAAGTCGGCGTCGGTGTAGTTCAGGCTGAAGATCAAGCGCCCGCTGCCCACCCAGGACAGCGCCACACCTTCAGCGCGCAGGTAGTACTGCAGCATCCAGTGGTAGCGTCCGGGCCGGCTGTAAAGCACGGTGCACACGGTGGACATGTGGGCGATTTGCAAAGGCAAGCCCGCCTCGCTCAGTTGCGTGTTCAGGCGCGAGATGCGCCGCTGCCAGCGCTCGTCTTGGCCTTGGTACAGGGCTTGCACTTCAGGTGTTTGAAGCCGGTCCAAAAACACCTTCATGGCCCCCATCACATAGGGATGGGCATTGAAGGTGCCGCGTGCAAAGCACAGGTGGGCTGGGCGCTCAGCGCTAAAGCGCTTCATCAGCTTGGCCGGCCCGCACACCACGCCCACGGGCAAGCCGCCACCCAAGGTTTTGCCATAAATCACCAGGTCGGCCTGCACGCCAAAATATTCTTGCGCGCCACCGGGTGCCAAACGAAAGCCCAAGAACACCTCGTCCAAGATGAACACGATGCCGCGTTCGGTGCACACTTGACGCAGCTGCTGCAGCCAGGCGGTGTAGGCCGCACGGTCGTAAGCGGCTTGACGGCTGCCGTCTATGAGCTGCGAGTCCCCTGGGGCGGCTTTGTTGGGGTGCAGGGCCTGCAAGGGGTTGACAATGACGCAGGCAATGTCGCGGCGGCTGCGCAGCACAGCCAGCGAACGCTCAGACATGTCGGCCAGCGTGTAGGTGTCGCGCGGAGGCAGGGGGTTGCCTGGGCCGGGTTGCACGTCTTCCCACCAGCCGTTGTAAGCGCCGGCAAAGCGCACCAAATTGCGTTTGCCGGTTTGGTAGCGGGCCACACGCACGGCTTGCATCACGGCCTCGGTGCCCGACATGTGAAAAGACACTTCCTGGTGGCCAGAGATCTCGCGCAGGCCGCGCACCACATCCAGCACGCACGGGTGCAAAGCGCCCAGCACCGGCCCGAGTTCGGCCACCAAGGCACTGCCTTGGGCAATGGTTTGCTTGTAAAAGTCGTAGCCCAACAGGTTCACGCCGTAGGAGCCAGTGAGGTCGTAAAACCAGTTGCCGTCCAGGTCTTGCACCTGCACGCCACGGCTGGCCTGCACAAAGGCGCCTGTGGCCAAGTGACTGCGCACCAGCGGGCTGTATTGAAAGGGCACGCGGTAGCTGCCAGTGAACTGCAGGTCAGAGATGGATTCGCGGGCTTGCGCCGTGGCGGCCACGCTGAGCGCAAAGCGCTCGCGGTACAAGTCCGACAAACGTTCCATGCCCGCGCGTCGCCGTTCGGCCACCTCGGGCGGTGCACCGTCGCTCGTGAAAAATTCAGCCTCGCTGTAGGCGTAGCCGCGTATGAGTGAGGCCACCCGCTTGGCCATGCGTGAATGGCCAGCGAGTGAGCGGTGCTTGGCCCTGGACAGGGCCAGCCTGGCTCGCACCTTGGGCCAGACCAGCGCCAAACCCACCAAGGTGGTGGCCGCCATGCCCACCATGCCCAAGCTCAATGGTGCTTGCATTTCAGTGTTTGCGAACGTGGTGCATGGGGTCGAGCAACTCACCGCGCATCAAGTAAAAAGGCGCTTTCCAGTACAGGCCAATGTCGTGGAAGGGGTCGGTGATGATTTTGAAGGCCCAGGTCAGACCGGTCATCAAATCGTCGCGCACCCACAACTGGAGCACGCGCAAGGTCAAGCCGGCCACTCCAAGGGCCAGCCAAGCCATGCCCACGTCGTGCAAGTATTCCTTCAAGCCGACGGCGGGCTCGATCAGGCCAAACACCGAGGGTTGCAGCCACAGCAGCACGGGCAACAAGGCCCAAGCAGCCATCAGCACCACCTTGCGTCGGATGTTGTAGCCGACTTTGATTTCTTCTTTGTGCGCGTCGGTGACTTGGTTGACGGTGTCAAAGCCACGCGGCTCAAAAAAGAAATGCCCCGCCTGGCGAGTGCTCATGGACACGCCCCAGGCCAGCAAAGCGGCCCACGCCGGATCGACCAGCAGCAAGCCATACGAGATCACAAAACAGACGGCGCTCAGCAAATGCAGGCTTTGATTGATGCGGCTTTGGTGATAGAAGCGGTGGTCATCCCAGCGCTGAACATGCAACTGCTCGAAAAAAGTGGACAAGGTCAATCTCCAACATGAGGGTCCCGCGAAGCGCTTTCACGGGTGTGTTGATGGTCTCGATGTCGCGTGACGAGGGCGTGACAAGTCGATGACTTATCGATGACGACTGCATTTTTATGACACTGTCATAAATCTGTTGAGATCGCTTGCCACCATGGAGGGATGTACACAGACCCTTTCAGCGACAAGCGCATCCCGAACACGCATGCTGTTGCGCGCCAGTTGCGCGTGGCCGTGGTGACCGAGACCTATCCGCCCGAGGTCAATGGCGTGGCCCGCACGCTGGCCCGCATGGTCCAAGGGCTGCACAGCCGCGGCCACGAGGTGCTGCTGGTGCGGCCGCAGCAGAGCGAGCCTGCGATCGAGCTTCGCCCGCGCTTTGAGCAGGTGTTGGTGCGCAGCATGCCTATTCCGTTTTATCCGCAGCTGCGCATGGGCTTGGCGACCAAGGGCTCGCTGCAGCGGCTGTGGCGCCTGCACCGGCCCGACATCGTGCATGTGGCCACCGAAGGGCCGCTGGGCTGGACGGCCTTGGCCGCAGCGCAAGCCTTGGGTCTGCCAGTGAGCTCGGATTTTCGGACCAACTTTCACGCCTACACCCAGCACTACGGCATGGCCTGGTTGCACCGGCCCATGGCTGCTTACCTGCGCCGATTTCACAACCGCGCCGCCTGCACCATGGTGCCCACTGAGCGTTTGCGCCAGGAGCTTGCAGCCAGCGGCTTTGAGCGCCTGGAGGTGGTGGCGCGCGGCGTGGACACCGAGCTGTTTGAGCCATCTGCGCGCAGCGCTGAGCTGCGCGCCAGTTGGGGTGTGCAGCCCACAGACTTGGTGATGGCTTGCGTGGGACGGCTGGCCCAGGAAAAAAATTTAGGTCTGCTGCTCCAGGCCTATCGCGCTGCGCGCCAAGTGCGGCCAGACACCCGGCTGCTGCTGGTGGGCGACGGGCCCATGCGCGCCGAGCTGCAGGCGGCCTGCCCCGAGGCCTTGCTGGTGGGCCAGCGCAGCGGCCAAGACTTGGCTGCGCACTACGCGAGTGCGGACTTGTTTGTGTTCCCCAGCCAAACCGAGACCTTTGGCAACGTGACCATGGAGGCCTTGGCCGCTGGTTTGCCTGTGCTGGCCTTTGACCACGCGGCCGCTGGGCAAATGATTGAGACCGGCCGCAACGGCATGATTTGCCCGCTGGATGCACCGGACCAGTTCATGGATGCGGCCTGCCAGCTGGCCTGCGACAACGCACTGCGCCAGGCCATGGCGCCCGCCGC
>CANHKH010000336.1 GCA_947460165.1 Comamonadaceae bacterium | reverse complement strand
TCTCGACCCCAAGCTCCTGGACCAATTTCTTGAGTTCATTGGTGAACCGACCAAAAAGGCCGCAGTCACGCTCGCGCTCAAGGAGTTCATTGCCCGCCGTGAGCAGCAAAAGCTCATCGAGCTTTTCGGCAAGTTGGATTGGGACGCAGGCTTTGACCACAAGGCAGAGCGCAGCCGTGTATGACTATGCTGGTGGACACCAGCGTTTGGTCGCTGGCATTTCAACGCGACGGATCGACTCAAGAGCCTCAGGTTCGCTTGCTTTCAGAGGCCTTGGTTGGCGCGGATGCCGTCTACACCACGGGGCTGGTTTTACAGGAACTGCTTCAGGGCTTCAGCGGCCCGCGTTCGGCTCAGGCCATCCTCCAGCGCTTGCAGGTCTTACCCTTCATCACGCCAGACAGGCAGGACCACATCGCAGCTGCTGAGGTGCGCAACACCTGTCGTCGCGCGGGGGTTCAGGTCGGCACCATCGATGCCCTGCTCATCCAGTTGTGTGGGCGGCACGATTTGACTTTGCTGTCGACAGACCAAGACTTTGTCCGCGCGGCCCGGCATGTGCCGTTCAAGATTTGGCGCCCATAGGTTTCCTCGGTAGGTGATGCCTGTGGACCGGCACGTATCGCTTGCAGGCAAGCTCTTACAAAGACAAGCGGCATTTGCCCAAAAAAAAGACCCTCGCGAATCTCGCAGAGGGCCGTAAAAGAACAGGCTGCTGGGGCGTGCCCGCAGCCAGTATTTCATTACTTGGGCATGAGCACGGTGTCAATGACGTGAATCACGCCGTTGTCGGCCGCGATGTCGGTCTTGGTGACCTTGGCGTTGTTCACCGTCACGCCACCGGTGGTGGCAATCGTCACCTCCGAGCCTTGAACCGTTTTAACCTTGCCTGCCTTCACATCGGCGGCCATGACTTTGCCTGGGACCACGTGGTAGGTCAGCACGGCGGTGAGCTTCTTTTTGTCCTTCAGCAGGGCCTCAAGATCGGCCTTGGGGATTTTTGCAAAGGCCTCGTCCGTGGGTGCGAACACGGTGAATGGGCCTTTGCCCTTGAGCGTGCCGACCAAGTCAGCCGCACCCAGCGCGGTGGCCAGGGTTTTAAAGCTGCCAGCGGCCACGGCGGTGTCCACGATGTCAGCAGCTTGGGCAGACAGTGCCATGCCAAAAGCCAGGAAAGATGCAATGAGGGTCTTTTTCAAGGGGATTCCAAATTCTTACGCACACACGCCAAAAAATATTGGCGTAGGCAAAGCGTAGGGCAAATGCAGGTCCAAGATGAAAGTAGGGGTGATTCAGGCCAATGTGGCACAAGGTGTTTTTTTGGGGGGCAGTCCCAATGAGAGTTGTCCATCGATCATCAATTGAATTTTTTCGTGCGCGGATGATTGACACACTATTTACAAATAGGGCCACTCCAAACAAGAGCCATGGATTGTCAAAAAAAGTCTTGAGATGTCTGCTTGTTGATGGACATGCTCGCCGACATTGAAAATGTCGCAGCATTGATCAATGCTCAGCATGCCAGCACCCGGCTGGAAAACTTGATTTTTTCAGGGCTCAACCATGAATGAATCCATCTCCATTCGACCCATCGCTCGACATGACCGCGATCAGTGGCTCCCACTCTGGAAGGGCTACAACGCCTTTTACGGCAGACATGCTGACACCGCCTTGCCAGAGGCCATCACGCAAGCGACATGGGAGATGTTTCACCACCCAGACGAGCCCGTGCATGCGCATGTTGCCCTGGACGGCGAGCTCATCGTGGGCTTGGTGCACCATGTCTTTCACCGCAGCACCACGCGGCTGCACGACGTTTGTTATTTGCAAGATTTGTTTGTCACACCAAGCCACCGAGGTCGCCAGATTGGCCGGCAGCTCATTGAGGTGGTCTGCGCTTGCGCCCGCGACGCAGGCAGCTCCAGGGTGTATTGGCAAACGCAGATCGACAACACATCAGGCCGTGCGCTTTACGACAAGGTGGCCCTTCACTCGGGATCTATCGTTTACGCGCACGAGCTCTAAGTGATGGCTTGTTCACGCTGGCCCGCAGATCTGAAGACCGCAGCTCGTTTTGCCTTGTTGAAGTCGTATTCACGGCGCTTGGTGTTGCTTTGATTCGCCATGGCCTTGCGTGCTGAGATGAGGCTGTTTTGGCCGGATTGAATCCGATGGCCAACGCTTGAAGACGCATGAGATGCGCATACCGGTCAATTCTTCAAAGCGCCTCACCCCTGCGCCTCCGGCCACAGCCCCGGAAAGTAAAACCGCAGCGCGTGTTGCGGCACGCCCAGCCGCAGTTTGCCGTGGGGCGAATCGCTCTCCAGCAGTCCGCGTTTGAGCAGAGCTGAGACTTGCGCTGTGGCCAGGCGGTCGCCCAGGCCGAGCATGGCCTTGAAGTCGGCGCGGTCGAGCTCGGCTTGGGCTGCAAACAGGTAGTGGAGCGCCCGCAATGACTCGCGGCGCACGCCCTGGCGCACCACTTGTTCTTCAAAGGCCAAACAGGCGGCCATGCGGTTTTTCATGTCTTGGAGCGACAGCACTTGGCTCATGAAGCTCACCTGGTCCAGGCAGGTGCTCAGCACATACTTGATCCACGACAGCAAGGCGGCTTCGCTCAGGTTGCCACGGCCATCGAGGTCACCCGCGCGGGGCTCGTCGGCCGCCGCCAGGTGGGCGTAGTAATCAGCTTGCGTGCGGGCAAAGCCTCGCAGCGGCGACCACAGGCCATTGGTCAGGCCCATGTGCCCCAGCACCAGGTGGCTGTGCAGCCGGGCGACGCGGCCGTTGCCGTCTAAAAAGGGGTGAATCCAGGCCAGGCGCTGGTGAGCCGCCGCCATGGCCACCACCTGCATTTCACCGCGCCTGGCCTGGCCATACACCTCGGCCCAGCGGGACATGAAGGCGGGCAGTTCAGTCGCGCTGGGCGCAGCGTGCCGGCCCACGCTGACCTCGCGGGTGCGCCAGGCGCCGGGCGTCAATGTGTGGCTGGGTATGTCCATGCCTGGTGTGTTGGGCTCCAGCCGGTCAGGCTCTGGCAGCCGGGCAAAGAGGTCTTGGTGAATGTCTTGAACAGTCTGGGCCGACCACACTTGCTGGCTGGTCCATGCGGGCATGCGCTGCTCGAGTTGCGCCTCGGTGGCCATGTGCGCCAAGGCCAGCCGTTGCCGACGGGCTTTGTCGCTGTCTTGAGCGTAGTCGTTGCGCAGGGCTTGCTCGATTTCCAGCGGCAGCGTGTGCTGGCCTTCAATGCGGTGCGAGTAGTAGGAGTTCATGGCCCGCAGCATCTGCCGCAGCCCAGGCAAAGCTCCGCTGGGGCACCAGCCCGACAGCCGGTCGGCCTTGCGGATCAGATCATGTGCTTGTTCAAGCACTGGCCCCAAGCGGTGCTCGCCCGGCAGCAGTGGTTCCATCTGAGAAGGATGGTCGTAAAGCTTGAATTTTTGCGACTTTGACATGAACATCAAGTCATTGTTTGTAAATAGTTTTTTTATATTAGCATGAAAATTTTTGCGACTTATATTGCGACTTTGCTTGCGACTTTTTTCGCGGCTTGACAGAGCAGATGAAGGTGCGGCGGTGAACACTGTATCTGGCCCCCAGCCTGAGCTGCACGGTTCAGAGGCCTCGCACAGCCCACCACCCATCGTTTAAAAATTCAAGCTTTCGCGCATTCAAGCCCGCGCCCGCATCAGCGGCCACATGGCCCACAGCCCCAGCGCCGGCCCCAGGGCCAGGCCGGTGAGCAGCCAGCCCAAGGGCAGGTGCGGTGTGAGCGCCACAAACAGCAAGATGCTGGCGATGCTGATTGCAAAGCCTGCGCTGTTGGTGAGCGTGAGCACGCTGCCCACGGCCTGCGGCGGTGCGTTGCGGGCGGTCAGGGCCGAGAACTGCGGCGAGTCGCCAGACACCGTGATGCCCCACAACAGCAGCCACGCGTAGAACACCGCAGAGGGCGCGTGCATCAGCCAAGGCGCGAGCAAGCAGCACAGGCCGCTGGTGCCCAGCTGCAGCCCGGCCACGCGGGCGCTGCCCCAGCGGCGCACGGCATGACCGCCCACGGTGCAACCCAGCGCGCCGCTGCCCAAAATCACAAAGGCCGCCCAAGACAGCTGCACGCCACTCAGGCGCGTGGCCAAAATCAAGGGCATCAGCACCCACAGTGTGTAGAGCTCCCACATGTGGCCAAAGTAGCCCAGCACCGAGCTGCGCACCTTGACGTCGGTCCAAAGCGTGCTCAGGGCTTGCCACTGCAAGGCGCTGACGCGGCGGGGCGCTTGCGGCGGCTCGTCCAGCGCCAATATGAGCAGGCCACCGCCAGCGGCCAGCGCCGCCACGCCCAGCATGATGCTGGGCCAGGGCAGGGC
>CANHKH010000335.1 GCA_947460165.1 Comamonadaceae bacterium | reverse complement strand
GGCCGTACTCTCGGTCGCGCGCTTGCCAGTGGCGCACATGGATGCCCGACTCCAGCATGGCGTCGGCCACGCCTTCGGGGCGCAGCATCTCCAGCGTGGGCGGGTGAAACGTGCCTGCGCGCAAATCCAGCGTGGTGCCAGGCTCGCTCTCCAGCACAGTCACCGGCACCTGCCTGCGCGCCAACTCCAGCGCGCACAGCAGGCCCACGGGACCGGCGCCAATGACGAGCACAGGCAAATTCTCAGCGGGACTAAGGCTCATGGCGTGACTTTGCACCTTATTTGCTGGCGGTGGCGAACATTTGCCCGCCTTCCACGTTGATGACAGACCCGCTCAGGTAGCTGCACAGGGGCGAGGAGCAAAACAGCGCCAGCTCGGCAATTTCGCTGGGCTCGGCCAGGCGGCCCAGCGGGAAGCGGCCCGTGAGCTCAGACCAACGCTGGGCATCGCCCAAGAGCTTGGCCGCTTGCTGCTCCAGCAGGCCCTGCATGCGGTCGCTGCGGGTGGGCGCGGGGTTGATGCCAAACACGCGCACGCCTTTTTTCAGGCTGTCGCCGCCAATGGCGTGGGTAAAGGCCATGAGCGCGGCGTTGCCTGTGGAGCCGCAAATGTAGTCGGCCCTGGGCATGGCGCCGGCCAGGCCAATGATGTTGCAAATCACGCCCGAGCCACGCGCTTCCATGCGGGGCAAAAACACACGGGTCATGTTGATGTAGCCAAACACCTTGAGCTCCCAGGCTTGGCGCCAGCGGGCCTCGTTCACGTCTTGAATATCGCCGCCCGGGATGGCACCGGCGTTGTTGACCAAGATGTCGATCTCGCCGACCTGCGCGCCCAGCGCCTCGGACGAGCCCGAGACCGACATGTCCATCAGCACCGCCTCGGGCTTGGGCAACCCAGCGCTGGCAAAAGCGGCCTCGGCCTTGTCCAGGTTGGCCTGCTCACGGGCCACCAAAATCGGGCTGGCGCCCTCGCGCGCAAACGCCAAGCCAATGGTCAAGCCAATGCCGCGCGAGCCGCCCGTGACCAGCACGCGCTTTCCTTTGAGTTGCAAATCCATGAATGTCCTTGTCAGTTGTCAGAGTGCGGATGCGAATCAGGCTTGCGGGGCTGGGACTTGGGCGGTGTACCAATCGGCAATCTGCCCGCCGGTCATGAAGCGCACCTGTGGCGAGGCCATGAGCAAGTCCAGCATGCGTTCAAAGTACTCAAAACGGTGCGGCACGCCAATCAGGTGCGGGTGCAGGCCGATGGCCAGCACGCGCGGGTGGGTGCGCGACTCGCGCTCGAACAGGCGCAGCGTGTTTTCCAGGCGCAAATACATCTCGGGCGAGCTGTGCCTTTCCACGGCGTAAATGATGGAGTCGTTGACCTCCAAGTTGTAGGGCAGCGACAGCAGCGGGCCTTCTCGCGTGCTCATCCAGCGGGGCACGTCGTCGACCACCCAGTCAAAGACGTACTCCACGCCTTGGCGCTTGAGAATTTCGGGGGTGTCAAACGACTCGCGCAGCCCAGGGCTGAGCCAGCCGCGCGGCCGCGTGCCGGTGAAGGACTCGATCATCTCCATGGCGGTGGCAATCAGCGCCTCTTCGCCCTCGGCATGGTTGAGCGCCTTTTGGTGCACGCCATGGCCCACAAACTCCCAGCCAGCCTGGTGCATGGCCTCGGCCGCGCGCGGGTAGGCCTGGATCACACCGGCGTTGAAGCTGGTGGACGCGGGCAGGCCGCGCGAGGAAATGGCCTCAATGATGCGCGGCAAGCCCGCGCGCATGCCGTAGTCGGCCCAGCTGAAGTTGGGCACGTCGGGCACGGTCTCTTTGCCGTGCGGCGGTGTGATGATGGTGCGCGGCATGCTGGCTTCAAATTGCCAGTGCTCCACATTGACCACCAGGTGCACCAAGATGGGCTTGCCTTGTGAAGGAGCGAGGGCGGGGCCCTCATTGGAGAAAAGGTAGGGAATGCGCGGGTTAGCCATAGGACAGTCAAGTTTTTGGGTTGGACACAATGCGATCGGCTTTAACATCAGTCTGCCGATATTTTTTAAATTTCATCAAGGAGTCTTCATGTTTTCTGTACGTTCCCTGGTCACTGCTCTGGTGGGTGTGGCCGGGCTGGTTCAAGCGGCCATGGCCGTGGGCCCCATGCCCTCGCCCATGCCCACGCGCGAGACCATCACCATTGGTTACGTCAAGGTGGGTCAAGTTTCGCCGCTGCACCTGGTGGAAGAAGAGCTTAAAAAGATGAACATCGACGTCAAGCGCGCCGAGTTCGTGCGCTACGCCGACGCGCGCACCGCGCTGCTGTCGAACTCGGTGGACGTGTCTGCCGTGGGCCCGGCCGACCTGGCCATTGCCGCCAGCCAAGGCTCTCGCAACATCATTGGCCTGACGGGCGTGGGCTCCTCGCCCAAGTACCTGGTGGTGCGCAAGGGCGTGACCATCAACACCTGGGACGACATCAAGGGCAAGCGCATCGCCGTGGCCCCCGGCTCGGCCGTGTGGTTTGCCTGGGCCATGACCCTGGTGGAAAACAACATCCCCTACAACTCCTTCCAAGCCGTCAACGTGCAAGGCGGTGGCACCGCTTTTGTGCAAGCCCTCAAGCGCGGCGATGTGGACGCCATGTTGAGCTGGGAGCCCTTTGAGTCGGGCGTGGTGGCCGAGGGTGCCGCTTACTTTGCCACCAACTTGGTGGACTACAGCAAGTCCAAAGCCGTGGGCGCCGAGTTGGGCCTGCTGGCCGCCTCCGGCGAGGCCTACACCAAGCGCCGCGAAGTCATTCGCCGCTTTCTGTGGGCTTACCTGAACGCCGAGCAAAGGTTGATCAAGGACAGCAACACCTTCATCAACACCTACTCGCAGTACACCGGCTTGCCGCTGGACGTCACCCGTGAGTCGCACAAGCTGATCAAGCTGGGCGGCATCCTGGACCGCGAGCAAGTCGCCCGCTTGGCCGAGGCGTCTTTCAAGCAAGGCGTGATCCAGACCAACGTGACCAAGCAGGCCGCCGACTTGTTCGACGACAGCATGGCCCGTGAGATACGCGCCGGCCGCTGAGCTCGGCGCAAGCCCCAAAAGCCGGCCTTCGGGCCGGCTTTTTTGTGGGCGCCTTGTTTCAGTGACCACGGATGGTGCGCAAGATGGACAGCTTCATTTCGCTGAAGGCCTGGGTGGCCGTCAGGTCAATGGTGCGCGGGCGCGGCAGGTCCACCTTGAGGGTGGTCTCAATGCGGCCAGGGCGCGCAGACATCACATGCACGGTGTCGGCCAGGAACAAGGCCTCGTCAATGTCGTGGGTGACGAAAATCACCGTGGGCTTGATCTGGTCCCACACCGACAGCAAGAGCTCTTGCATGGACAAGCGGGTCTGCGCGTCCAGCGCGCCAAAAGGCTCGTCCATCAGCAGCACCTTGGAGCCCAGCGTGAGCACGCGGGCAATGCCCACCCGCTGGCGCATGCCGCCCGAGAGTTGGATGGGCAGGTGGTGTTTAAAGTCTTTGAGGCCCACGATCTCCAGCATGCGCTCGGCCCGGGGCTCGTAATCGGCGGGCTTGAGTTTTTGCGCCTTGGGGCCAAAGACCACGTTTTCCCAAACGCTCAGCCAGGGAAACAGGGCCGCCTCTTGGAAGACCACGCCGCGGTCAGGCCCGGGCTCCAAAATGGGCTTGCCGTCCATGGTGAGCGTGCCCGAGCTGAGCGGCTCAAAGCTCGCCACCAGGTTGAGCAAGGTGGACTTGCCGCAACCCGAGGGGCCGAGCAGCGCCACAAATTCACCGGCCGCGATGTCCAGCCGAATGTCTTTGAGGGCCTCTACGGGCGGGTGGCCAGGGTAGGTCTTGAAGACCTTGTCGAGATGCAGTTGAGACATGAATGGGGGTGCAGGGTTCGGTTCAGTGGTTTTGCAGCAGGCGCCAGCGCAGCACGCGGCGCTCGGCCAAAATGATCAAGCGGTCGCTGAGGTAACCCATGATGCCTATGGAGGCCATGTCGGCAAACACAATGTCCATGCGGCCTATGTAGTAAGCGTCCCACAGCACATAGCCCAGGCCGGACTTCACGGCCACCATCTCAGCGGCCACCACCGCCGTCCAGGCAATGCCCAGGCCAATGCGCATGCCGGTGAAGATGTTGGGCAGCGCGGCAGGCAACACCACGCGGCGCAGCAGCGTCCAAGAGTCCGCGCCCATCATGCGGGCGGCGCGCACCAGGTTTTTGTCGATGTCGCGCGCACCTTGGGTGGCGTTGACCACGATGGCAAAAAAGCCACCCACAAAAATCAGCGAAATAGAGCCCAGGTCGCGGATGCCGAACACGGCAATGGAAAACGGCAGCCAGGCCGTGATGGGAATGGGCCTGAGCACCTGCACCAGGGGGTCGGCCATGGT
>CANHKH010000334.1 GCA_947460165.1 Comamonadaceae bacterium | reverse complement strand
GCGGCCACCGCCCATGCGGCCCTGACCACCGAGCTCAGGCAAGCCCTGCACGACCAGCACTTTGTGCTGCACTACCAACCGCAGGTGGGACGCCATGGCCGCATGGTGGGGGTAGAGGCCTTGGTGCGCTGGCAGCGCGGGGCGGTCTTGGTGGGGCCGGGCGAGTTCATTGCGCAGGCCGAAGAAAGCGGGCTCATCATGCCCCTGGGCACCTGGGCGCTGGAGACAGCGTGCGCGCAAATTGCCGCCTGGGCCCACAGGCCTGAGACCGAGCACCTGGTGGTGGCCGTGAACGTGAGCGCCAGGCAGTTTCGCCACCCGGAGTTTGTCGACCTGGTGATGGCCACCATTGCCCGCACAGGCATACGGCCAGATCGGCTCAAGCTCGAACTCACCGAAAGCCTGCTGGCCAACCACATGGAGGTGACCATGGCCAAAATGGGCGCGCTCAAAGAGCGGGGCGTGACGCTGTCGATTGACGACTTTGGCATGGGGTATTCGGCCCTGTCTTACCTCAAGCACTTGCCGCTGGACCAGCTCAAGATTGACCGCGCGTTTGTCAAAGACGTGCTGACCGACCCGAACGACGCAGCCATTGCACGCACCATCATTGGCCTGTCGCAAAGCCTGGGGCTGGCCGTCATTGCCGAGGGTGTAGAGACCGAGGCCCAGCGCGACTTTTTGGCGCGCCACGGCTGCGAGCACTACCAGGGTTATTTGTTCTGCGCGCCGCTGGGCATTGTGGAGCTGGAGGCCTTCATCGCCCAACAGCCAAGAACAGCGCAGGGCCGCCTGCTGGTTTAGCGCCCGCCAAAAATGGCCGTGCCCACGCGCACCAAGGTGCTGCCGCCGGCCACAGCGGCCTCCAAGTCGGCGCTCATGCCCATGGACAAGGTGTCCAGCGGCACGGGCCAGGCGTGGCTGGCCTGCAGCGCGTCAAACAAGGCACGGGTGCGGCGGTGCACCGCCAGGGCGGTCTCAAAGTCGGGCGCGGGCTCGGGAATGGTCATGAGGCCGCGCAGCACCAAGCGCGGCAGGGCAGCCACCTCCTGCGCCAGGGCCAGGGCTTGCGCAGGGGCCACGCCCGCCTTGTTGGCGCCGCCGTCGATGTTCACTTGCAGGCACACCTGCAGCGGCGGCAGGTGGGCGGGCCGCTGCTCGGACAGGCGCTGGGCAATTTTCAGGCGGTCCACCGAATGCACCCAGTCAAAGTGCTCGGCCACGGGCCGGGTTTTGTTGCTTTGCAGCGGGCCTATGCAGTGCCACTGCAGGGCGGGCGACAGGCCTGCCGCTTGATTCTGTGCTTGGGACCAGGCGCGCAAGGCCGCGATTTTTTCCACGCCCTCTTGCACGTAGTTCTCGCCAAACGCGCGCTGGCCGGCCTGCACGGCCTCGATGACGGCGTCGGCGCCAAAGGTCTTGGAGACGGCCAGCAATGTCACCGATGCTGGCGAACGACCCGCTTGTGTGCAGGCTTTGTCAATGCGCTTGCGCAAGGCGTCAAGCTGGGATGTGATGCTCATCCCCAAACTGTACCTGCCGCGCCATGACACTCGCTGCCCTTTTAGCTCTGGCCGTGGAACGCCAGGCCTCCGACCTGCACCTGTCTGCGGGCTTGCCACCCCTCTTGCGCATCCACGGCCAGCTCCAGCCCCTGGACCTTGCGCCGCTCAGCCCAGAAGCTGCGCTCGCCCTGGTGCATGAGATGCTCACCGAGCCCCAGCGCCAAACCTTGGCGCAAGAGCTGGACGTGGACAGCGCGCTGGACTGGCCGGGCCTGGGCCGCTTCAGGCTGAACGCGTTTATGCACCAGCGCGGCCCGGGCGCCGTGCTCAGGCGCATTGCCAGCCGCGTGCCCACCCTGGCCGAGCTCGGGGCGCCCGCGCTGCTGGCCGACTTGGCGCTCAAACCGCGCGGCCTGGTGCTGGTGACCGGCCCCACCGGTTCGGGCAAGTCCAGCACCCTGGCGGCCATGCTGGCGCACTTGAACGCCGAACAAGGCGGGCATGTCATCACCATCGAGGACCCGATTGAATTCATCCACCCGCCTGGCCGCTGCCTGATTCACCAGCGCGAGCTGGGCGCCCATGCGCGCAGCTTTGCCCAGGCGCTGAGGGCCGGCCTGCGCGAAGACCCCGACGTGATCTTGATTGGCGAGCTGCGCGACTTGGACACCATACGCCTGGCCTTGACCGCCGCCGAAACCGGCCACCTGGTGCTGGCCACGCTGCACACGGCCAGCGCCGCCAAAACGGTGGACCGGCTGATTGACGTGTTCCCCGCGGGCGACAAAGAGCTCATACGCAGCATGCTGGCCGAGTCTTTGCTGGCCGTGGTCTCGCAGGCGCTGGTGCCTGCCGCTGCGGGGGGGCGAGTGGCCGCCTTTGAGCTGCTGCTGGCCACCCCAGCCGTGCGCAACCTGATCCGCGAGAACAAGGTCGCTCAGCTGTACTCCGTGATGCAAACCGGCGCGGCCCAAGGCATGCACACCCTGGACCAGGCCCTGGCCGAGCTGGTGCGCAGGCGCCGGGTCAAACCCGAGGACGCCAAGCGGCTGGCGCGCAGCCCCGACAATATTCCTTCTTGAACGCCGGGCAGCGTGCCCTGGCCCCACTTTATAAGGACCCCCCGCCATGAGCACCGCCTCTTTGAACGCCCGCCCCTATGACGCCACCCCCGCCTTGAAAGTTGCCTTTTTGGGCCTGGGCGTCATGGGCTTTCCCATGGCCGGCCACCTCGCCCGTGCGGGCCACCAGGTCACGGTCTACAACCGCAGCCCGGCCAAGGCCCAGGCCTGGGTGCAGGAGTTTGGCGGCCAGTCAGCGGCCACGCCGCGCGAGGCCGCACAAGGCATGGACATGGTGTTTTGCTGCGTGGGCAACGACGCCGACCTGCGCTCCGTGGTGCTGGGCGAGCAAGGCGCGCTGGCCGGCATGGCGCCTGGCGCCGTGTTTGTGGACCACACCACCGCCTCGGCCGAGGTGGCGCGCGAGCTCTACGCCGCCGCGCAAGCGCGGGGCCTGCACTTTGTGGACGCGCCTGTCTCGGGCGGCCAGGCCGGCGCGCAAAACGGCCTGCTCACCGTCATGTGCGGCGGCGATGCCGCTGCCTTTGAGGCCGTCAAACCCGTGGGCATGGCGTTTTCCAAGGCCTTTACCCTGATGGGCGCCAGCGGCAGCGGCCAGCTCACCAAGATGGTCAACCAAATTTGCATAGGCGGGCTGGTGCAAGCCCTGAGCGAGGCCATTGCCTTTGGCCAAAAAGCCGGCCTGGACATTGAAAAAGTGCTGGACGTCATCGGCAAAGGCGCAGCGCAAAGCTGGCAAATGGACAACCGCGGCAAAACCATGGCGCAAGACCAATTCAACTTTGGCTTTGCTGTGGACTGGATGCGCAAAGACCTGGGGCTGGTGATGGACGAGTCCAAACGCAACGGCGCGCGCCTGCCTGTGACCGCCTTGGTCGACCAGTTCTACGCCGACGTGCAAGCCCTGGGCGGCCAGCGCTGGGACACCTCCAGCCTGATCAAGCGGCTGCGCTGAACGGGGCGAGGAAGCCCGCAATCATTCCCTCCCCCTCTGAGGCAGGGCCAGGGTGGGGGCATCGCGCAGCGCCAACAAGGCCTTCCCGATTTCCTCCCTCCCCCTCTGGGGGAGGGCAGGGGTCGGGGCATCGCGCAGCACCGCCGTTTCTTCACGCGTGCCCCTCTCCCCAGCCCCAAAGCGACGAGGGAGCAAGGCAAGCGTCCCGGTTGATCACGGCAAAATCCATGCATGAGCACCCCCACCCTGCCCGCCTTTCGCCGCTTGGCCATTCTCAGCGCCTTGGTCGACGAGCAACGCGGCCTGATAGAGCATTTGCAGCAGCGCCACAAGGTAGCGCATGCCGGGCGCCATTTTTGGCTGGGCACGCTGGGCGGCACGCCTGTGGTGCTGACGGTCTCGCGCATTGGCAAGGTGTCGGCGGCCATCACGGCCACCTTGTTGATTGAGCGCTTTGGCGCAGATGCCATTGTGTTTACCGGGGTGGCAGGCGGCCTGGGCGACGGCGTGAACGTGGGCGATGTGGTGGTGGCGCAAGACTTTTTGCAGCACGACCTGGATGTCTCGCCGCTGTTTCCCCGCTACGAGGTGCCGGCCTATGGCCGCAGCCGCTTTGACTGTCACCCCACGCTGAGCGCAGCGCTGGCAGAGGCGGTCCAAGCCGCTTTGGCCCAGGGGCTGAGCCCCGACTTTGGCCAGGCGCAGCTGCACCGCGGCTTGATCGTCAGCGGCGACCGGTTTGTGTGCGGCGCTGAAGAATCAGCCCACTTGCAAGCGCGCTTGCGCGCCGCCGGCCACGAGGCGCTGGCCGTGGAGATGGAGGGCGCGGCCGTGGCCCAGGTGTGTGCCGACCACG
>CANHKH010000333.1 GCA_947460165.1 Comamonadaceae bacterium | reverse complement strand
GACATGACCAGGGTCTCAATGCGGCAGCCGTTGTGCTGCACCACCAGCGCCAGCGGGTTTTTGGCGGTGCCGCGCTCCACCTGGGACGTGAAACGCGTGCCGTTGACCGTGCCTTCCACGCGAATGTCATTCAGCCGCGAATGGCTTTCAATGGCGTAGCTGTGGCCGTTCACCTCAATGACGGCAGGGCCATGGATGCCACCGGCATCGTTCATCAGGACCTGCACATGCGTGTGCCGGCCAGCGGCGCCCAGCACAACGACGGTGTAGTGCTGGCCGACCTTGACGTCGTAGCCCGGCAGTTGCCCGCCCATGCGGGCCGCGCGCTCGCGCGACTTGCGCCGCACATAAGCGGCCAAGGCCACCAAAAAGCCGGGGTCGGCATGCGGCACGTCTTCGGCAGCAAAGCCCTTGCCGTAGTGCTCGGCAATAAACCCGGTGTTGAAATCACCGCTGACGAACTTGGGATGCGCCAGCAGCGCGGCCTGAAAGGGGATGTTAGAACCTACGCCGCGAATCACAAAGCCGTTGAGGGCTTCGCGCATTTTGGCAATGGCCTCGCCCCTGTCGCGGCCGTGCACGATGAGCTTGGCGATCATCGAGTCGTAGAACATGGGGATTTCACCGCCTTCTTGCACCCCGGTGTCCACCCGCACACCCTGCAGCTGGGCCGTGTCGCCCTGGAACATGCTCTGAGCGGGCGGCTGAAAGCGCACCAAGCGGCCCGTGGAGGGCAAAAAGTTGCGGAAGGGGTCTTCGGCATTGATGCGGCATTCGATGGCCCAGCCCTCGCGCTTGACCTCATCTTGCGTGAGCGGCAGCGGCTCGCCTGCGGCCACGCGGATCATGAGCTCGACCAAGTCCAGCCCGGTGATGCACTCGGTGACGGGGTGCTCGACCTGCAAGCGGGTGTTCATCTCCAGAAAGTAAAAATCCTGGTCCTTGCCGACCACAAACTCCACCGTGCCTGCGCTCTGGTACTTCACGGCCTTGGCCAGGGCCACGGCTTGCGCGCCCATGGCCTGGCGGGTGGCCTCGGAGATGAAGGGCGAAGGCGCTTCTTCAATCACTTTTTGATGCCGACGCTGGATCGAGCACTCGCGCTCGTTGAGAAAAATCACGTTGCCGTGGCTGTCGCCAAGCACCTGGATTTCAATGTGGCGGGGCTCCAGCACATACTTTTCAATGAACACCCGGTCGTCGCCAAAGCTGTTGCGTGCCTCGTTGCGGCAGGAGGTGAAACCTTCAAAAGCTTCTTTGTCATTGAAGGCCACGCGCAAGCCCTTGCCGCCGCCGCCGGCCGAGGCCTTGATCATGACCGGGTAGCCAATGCCTTTGGCAATGCCCACGGCCTGCTCGGCCGTGTCTATGGCCTCGTTGTAGCCGGGGATGGTGCTGACCTGGGCTTCATTGGCGAGTTTTTTGGACGCGATCTTGTCGCCCATGGCGGCAATGGAGTAGTGCTTGGGGCCAATAAAGACAATGCCCTCTTCTTCCACGCGGCGGGCAAAGTCCTCGTTCTCAGACAAAAAGCCATAGCCCGGGTGCACCGCCTCGGCGCCGGTTTGCTTGCAGGCGGCAATGATTTTGTCGGCCACCAAATACGACTCCCGCGAAGGCGCGGGGCCCAGCAGCACGGCCTCGTCGGCCAGCTGCACATGGCGAGCCTCTTTGTCGGCCTCGGAATACACCGCCACGGTTTGGATGCCCATTTTGCGGGCGGTGGCAATGACTCGGCAGGCGATCTCACCACGGTTGGCGATCAGGATTTTTTTAAACATCTTCTTGTTTCTCCGCAGTCGATCAAAGGGGGATGTTGCCGTGCTTGCGCCACGGGTTCTCAATCTTCTTGTCCTTGAGCATCACCAGGCTGCGGCAAATGCGCTTGCGGGTTTCGTGGGGCAAGATCACGTCGTCAATGAAGCCGCGTGCGCCCGCCACAAAGGGGTTGGCAAAGCGGGCTTTGTATTCGGCTTCGCGGGCGGCGAGTTTTTCAGGGTCTTTCTTCTCTTCGCGGAAGATGATTTCCACCGCGCCCTTGGCGCCCATGACGGCAATTTCCGCGTGGGGCCAGGCAAAGTTCACATCACCGCGCAAATGTTTGGAGGCCATCACGTCGTAGGCGCCGCCATAGGCCTTGCGCGTGATGACGGTGATTTTGGGCACGGTGCATTCGGCATACGCATACAAGAGCTTGGCGCCGTGTTTGATGATGCCGCCATACTCTTGGCTGGTGCCTGGCATGAAGCCGGGCACGTCCACAAAGGTGATGACCGGGATGCCAAAGGCATCGCAAAAGCGCACAAAACGCGCGGCCTTGATCGAACTCTTGATGTCCAGGCAGCCGGCCAGCACCAAAGGCTGGTTGGCGACGATGCCCACGGTCTGGCCGTCCATGCGGGCAAAGCCCACGATGATGTTTTTGGCGTAGTCGGGCTGGATCTCAAAAAAGTCGCCGTCGTCCACGGTTTTGAGAATCAGCTCCTTCATGTCATAGGGCTTGTTGGGGTTCTCGGGCACCAGGGTGTCCAAGCTGCGGTCGGCGCGGTCGCTGGGGTCGCCGCTGGGGCGCACAGGGGCTTTTTCTCGGTTGTTCAGCGGCAGGTAGTTGTAGAGGCGGCGCAGCATCAAAAGCGCTTCCACGTCGTTGTCAAAAGCCCGGTCGGCCACGCCGCTCTTGGTGGTGTGGGTGAGCGCGCCGCCCAGTTCTTCGGCCGTGACTTCTTCATGTGTCACGGTCTTGACCACCTCAGGACCGGTCACAAACATGTAGCTCGAGTCCTTGACCATGAAAATAAAGTCGGTCATGGCGGGCGAGTAGACCGCACCACCCGCCGAAGGCCCCATGATCATGCTGATTTGCGGAATCACGCCCGAGGCCATGACATTGCGCTGGAACACCTCGGCATAGCCGCCCAAGGACGCCACGCCTTCTTGAATGCGGGCGCCACCCGAGTCGTTCAGGCCAATCACAGGCGCGCCCACTTTCATGGCCTGGTCCATGACCTTGCAAATTTTCTCCGCATGGGCTTCCGACAAAGCGCCGCCAAACACCGTGAAGTCTTGGCTGAACACAAACACCAAGCGGCCATTGATCATGCCGTAGCCGGTGACCACGCCGTCACCTGGAATTTTTTGCGCTTCCATGCCGAAGTCGGTGCAGCGGTGCTCGACAAACATGTCCCACTCTTCAAAAGTGCCTTCGTCCAGCAAAATCTCCAGGCGCTCGCGTGCGCTCAGCTTGCCTTTGCCGTGCTGGGCGTCAATGCGTTTTTGCCCACCGCCCAGCCTGGCGGCGGCGCGTTTTTGTTCGAGTTGCTCAAGAATGTCCTGCATGGTTGATCTTTCTGAAGGGACGGATGACAGTGTGTGTTTCAACGGGCGTGCGCGACCAGCAATTGGCGCGCGGCCGTCGAGGCGGGCAACTGGCCGCTGGCCACTTGCTGCAACAGGGTGGGCAAGAGCTCGCCCACAGCGGGGTCTTGCCTGAAAGCTTGCTTGAGCCCGGCGTCTACGCGCTCCCACATCCAGGCCAAAGCCTGTTGTTGGCGGCGAGCGGCCAGTCGGCCGTTGTCGCTTTGCAAGGTCTTGAATTGGGTGACGGCTTGCCAAAAGGCATCGACGCCCTTGTTGTGCAAGGCACTGAGCTGCAGCACCTGCGGATGCCAGAGCTGGTCATACACCTCGGCCTGGGCACTGCCCATGGCGTTGTTGACCAAGCCAAACAAGCGCATGGCCGAGGTGATTTGCGCCTCGGCGCGCGTGGCGGCATGGGCGTCTATATCGGCTTTGTTGATCACCACCAGATCGGCCAGCTCCATCACGCCTTTTTTGATGGCTTGTAGGTCGTCGCCCGCGTTGGGCAGTTGCATCAGCACAAACATGTCGCACATGTTGGCCACAGCGGTTTCGCTTTGGCCCACGCCCACGGTCTCGACAATCACCACGTCATAGCCGGCGGCTTCGCACACCAGCATGGCCTCGCGGGTTTTTTCAGCCACGCCGCCCAGCGTGCCGCTGGACGGGCTGGGCCGAATGTAGGCGCGCTCGTGCACCGACAAACGCTCCATGCGGGTTTTGTCGCCCAAGATAGAACCGCCAGACACGGTGGAAGAGGGGTCTATGGTCAGCACCGCCACGCGGTGGCCTTGGCTGATCAGGTACAGGCCCAGCACCTCAATGAAGGTGGACTTGCCCACGCCAGGCACGCCGCTGATGCCCAGCCGAAACGACAGGCCCGTGCGGGGCAACAAGGCGGTCAGCAGCTCGTCACCCTGGGCGCGGTGGTCGGCGCGCGTCGACTCCAAGAGCGTGATGGCTTTGGCCATGGCGCGGCGCTGCACGGGCGCGTCTCCGTGCAAAAGCGCCTGTTCCAGCTGAGGTGCGGTGAGCTTGTTCACAAAATGTCGAAGCT
>CANHKH010000332.1 GCA_947460165.1 Comamonadaceae bacterium | reverse complement strand
TGTTCCGCTGGGCAAAATCTTGCACGAGTCCTTCACCGACGGCGCCCAATTGCTGCTCTTGGGGGCCATGGTCATAGGCATGCTCACGGGCGCAGAAGGCCAAGCCGTGATGGCGCCCTTTTCGGTGGACCTGTTCAAAGGCATGCTGGCTTTTTTCCTGCTGGACATGGGGCTGATGGCCGCGCGCAACATGGGCGAGCTCAAGCACCAATCGCCCTGGCTGCTGGCCTACGCCCTCTTTGGGCCACTGCTGCACGCGGGCTTGGCCCTGGCTTTGGCCTGGGCCGCGGGCATTGCCCCAGGAAACGGCGCCTTGCTGATGGTCTTGGCGGCCAGCGCGTCTTACATTGCCGTGCCGGCCGTGCTGCGCTATGCCATTCCAGAGGCCAAGCCTTCGCTGTACTTTGGCATGTCCTTGGGGCTGACCTTTCCCTTCAACATCTTGCTGGGCATACCGCTGTATGTGAGCACGGCGCAGCGGGTGTTGGGCTGATTCAAGCCCCCTGGGACAGATATTTATCTGCAGCTGGCGGGCAGGTACTTGGCGTCTATGCCGTCTTGGGCCGAGGGCCCACAAGTCCAGCTCAGCTGCCCACCGTCGGCCAAGGTGGCCTTGAGCTGCAGTTTTTTGCCGCCTATGCGCGGCTGATCCTTGGCTGTCACGGTGATCAAGCCCAGCTTGTCGCTATCGCGGCTGTAGACCACACTGGCCACGTACTGTGATTCTTGGGCGCTCAATTTCAGTTCTGTGGGCATGACGTTGCCCACCTGCACCTCTTCGGTGAGTGCTGTTTTGGCCGGTGTCGCCGACAAAATCAGCTCGCTGACCTTGGCCCGCACGGTGTAGTCCTGGTACATGGGCAAGCCCAGCGAGGCGAGCAGGGCGATGATGGCGATCACAATCATCAACTCGATGAGGGTGAAGCCTTTGCTGATAAGCGCCATGAAATTTCCCTTAGACATTCACTGGCACCGGTGCCGATGAATTGGGCGCTGATGTTATCTGTTGTTTGACAAGCCGAACTTGATTTGCGGCACTGTCTAAGATTTTTTACCATACCCAGAGCACGGCAACCAAGCCGGCTCAAGAATCACTGCAATCGCGCCGCATGGGCCCGTCGGTTCAGGTATTGCCCCGTCAACACGATGAAAGCAGCCCCCACCAAACCCGCCAAGGTCACGGCAAAAGGGCTCATCACGCCCAAATAGGTGGTGACAGCAGGGTCGGTGAGCAGCATCTCGCCGGCCAAAAATCCCAACAGGCCTGCACCAACGGTGATGATGATGGGGAACCGCTCCATGACCTTGGTCAACAGTGTGGCGCCAAACACAATCAGGGGGATGCTCACCAGCAGTCCTATCACCAACAAAGGCATGTTGCCTTTGGCAGCCGCCGCCACGGCCAGCACGTTGTCCAAGCTCATGACCAGGTCGGCCATCAAAATGGTGCGAATGGCCGCGCCCATGCCATTGATTTCTTTGGCCTCGCCCTCGCCTTCGTCTTGGCTGGTCAACAGGTCTATGCCTATGTAAGCCAGCAAGGCCGAGCCAATGATCTTGAGAAAGGGCAGCGCCAGCAAGCTGATGGCGACCACCGTCAACAAAATGCGCATCACGATGGCGGCCGCGCTGCCCCAAAAAATGGCTTTTTGACGTTGCTCGGGCTTGAGGCTGCGGGCAGCCATGGCGATCACCACCGCGTTGTCGCCGGACAGCACGATGTTGGCCAGCAAAATAGAGCCGAAGGCGCTCCAAACGAGGGGGGAGCTCAGGTCTAAGTTAAAGAACACGTCAATTCTCCGGTCAAAAAAAGAAAAAGCGCCTCGTGGCGCTTTTCAATGGGGCCATGCATCTTATGGCCCAGACCGCTCAGCCGCATACGTAATATTGCTTATGCATGCAGCCTCTGAGGCTGGCCGCCTCAGAGCCTGGCTTTGAGCAAATGCCCCAATTCAGACGGGTTGCGCGTGACCACAAAGCCGCACTCTTCCATGATGGCGAGCTTGGCGTCTGCCGTGTCGGCGCCGCCGGAGATCAGCGCACCTGCGTGGCCCATGCGTTTGCCAGGGGGAGCGGTGACGCCGGCGATGAAGCCGACGATGGGCTTTTTCATGTTCGCTTTGCACCACAGGGCCGCCTCGGCCTCGTCGGGGCCGCCTATCTCGCCAATCATGATGACGGCGTCGGTGTCCGGGTCGTCGTTGAAGGCCTTCATCACGTCGATGTGTTTGAGGCCGTTGATCGGATCGCCACCAATGCCCACGGCGCTGGACTGGCCCAGGCCGACCTCGGTCAGCATGGCCACGGCTTCATAGGTGAGCGTGCCCGAGCGCGAGACCACGCCAATGCGGCCTTTGCGGTGAATGTGGCCGGGCATGATGCCGATTTTGATTTCGTCGGGCGTGATGAGCCCAGGGCAGTTGGGGCCCAGCAGCAGCGTTTTTTTACCGCCTGCGGCTTCTTTGGCCTTCATCTTGTTGCGCACTTCCAGCATGTCGCGCACGGGAATGCCTTCGGTGATGCAGATCGCCAGGTCCAGGTCGGCCTCCACGGCCTCCCAAATGGCAGCAGCTGCGCCTGCAGGCGGCACGTAAATCACTGACACGGTGGCACCCGTCTGCGCGGCGGCTTCTTTGACCGAGGCGTAGATCGGGATGTTGAAGATGGACTCGCCGGCTTTTTTGGGGTTGACGCCCGCCACGAAGCAGTTTTTACCGTTGGCGTATTCCTGGCACTTTTCAGTGTGGAACTGACCGGTTTTGCCGGTGATGCCTTGGGTGATGACTTTGGTGTCTTTGTTGATGTAGATCGACATGGGTGTGTTCTCCGGACGTTGGCTTACTTGACCGCTGCAACGATCTTGGTCGCAGCTTCGGCCATGGTGTCGGCGGCAATGATGGGCAGGCCGGACTCGGCCAGCATTTTTTTACCCAGCTCTTCGTTGGTGCCCTTCATGCGCACCACCAGCGGGACCGACAGGTTCACGGCCTTGCAGGCCGTGATCACGCCGGTGGCGATGGTGTCGCACTTCATGATGCCGCCAAAGATGTTGACCAAGATGCCCTCCACCTTTTTGTTGGACAGCATGATCTTGAAGGCCTCGGTGACCTTCTCGGCGGTGGCACCGCCACCCACGTCCAAAAAGTTGGCCGGCTCGCCGCCAAACAGCTTGATGGTGTCCATGGTGGCCATGGCCAGGCCCGCGCCATTGACCAAGCAACCAATGTTCCCGTCCAAAGAGATGTAGGCCAAGTCGAACTTGGAGGCCTCCACTTCAGCAGGGTCTTCTTCGTCGAGGTCGCGCAGGGCCACGATGTCGGGGTGACGGAACAGCGCGTTGGCGTCAAAGTTGAATTTGGCGTCCAGCGCCATGATGGCGCCTTTGCTGTCGCGGTTCAGGGGGTTGATCTCGACCAAGGAGGCGTCTGTCTCCATGTAGCACTTGTAGAGCTTTTGGCAGACATCGACAAACTGGGCCACCGAGTCTTCGGGCATGCCAATGCCTTTGGCCAGGTCTTGGCCTTGCGCGGTGCTCAGGCCGGTCAACGGGTCCACAAAAATCGTGATGATTTTCTCGGGCGTGCTGTGCGCCACTTCTTCAATGTCCATGCCGCCTTCGCTGGAGGCAATGAACGCCACTTTTTGCGTGGCACGGTCTGTCACCAAAGACAGGTAGTACTCTTTTTGAATGTCGGCGCCGTCTTCTATATAAAGGCGGCGCACTTTTTGACCTTCAGGGCCGGTCTGGTGGGTCTTGAGCTGCATGCCCAAAATGTCGCTGGCGCGGGCTTTGACATCGTCAATGGACTTGGCCACTTTGACACCGCCGCCTTTGCCGCGGCCACCTGCATGAATCTGTGCTTTGACCACCCACACCGGGCCGCCTAGCTTTTGCGCGGCCTCGACCGCCTCTTGCACGGTGAAGGCGGCCACTCCGCGGGGGACGGGCACGCCGTAGGCGCGCAAGATTTCCTTGGCTTGGTATTCGTGAATTTTCATGGAAGGGCTTTCACAGATTCAGGGGACACAGCAGGCGCACGAGCCGGTCATGCACATGCCAATGAAGCGGGGCGGTGCGCCTGTGCCAAGAGCCAAATGGAGGCTGAACTCGACTGGGCAGGACTGTATCATGTTGCAATGCGGCAAACATGTCTCGCAGCTTACGTTGCTCCAGCCGCGCTGCGGGGCTGATGCCCGCCCCCTTGCTTGTTGCATCCCCTTTGTTTTCAGGAGTTTCTCGCATGGCCAAGGTCTTTATTGACGGCGAAGCTGGCACCACTGGCTTGCAGATCCGTGAGCGACTCCAGGCCATGGCCGAGATTGAGTTGATCAGCATCGCGCCCGAGCGGCGCAAAGATGCGCAGGCCAAGCGCGAGCTCATGGGTCAGGTGGATGTGGTCATCTTGTGCCTGCATGA
>CANHKH010000331.1 GCA_947460165.1 Comamonadaceae bacterium | reverse complement strand
GGCACGCAGCACCGGGTCGTCTTTGGGGTGGGCCTGCAGCCAGCGGGCGTCCACCTTGGGCAGGCGCACGCGGCCGGTGGCAGGCAGGGCATTGACCATGGCCATGAGCCTGGCCCGGCTGTCATCGGGCACGCCGGGCAACTGCCGCAACTCGTTGAGCAACTCCCCTTCAAGAATCGATTGGTCTGAGCGCTCGCCGGGCGTGAGCCACATCAGCCCCAGGGGATAAGCCTGGGGGGCTGTGGGTTGGCGCAAAAGCCAGTCGCTCAGGCGCTCGCCATCCACCGGGCGCGAGGCCGGCCCTGGGCTTTGGGCCTGCGCAGTGGCGCCCCAGCACACCCACACACTGAGTGCCAGGCTGGCCACGGGGCGTGACATGAATCGGCTCATCGCTGAGCGGGCCAGGTCTGCCAGGACATGCAAAATTGGGCGGACAGGCATTGCTCGCCATACACCACGGAGCGCACGCCGTCTTTGTCACGCAGGCCGAAGCGGGCCGAAGGCAGTTGGCGGCCTGGCGCCACCACCGTTTCTTCATACCAAACGAGATCTCCCGCTTTGAGCCCTGCCAACGCGGCATTGGCGGGCGCACGCACCTGCTGCAATGCCACCTTATCCGCCACATTGAAGCGGTAGCCCGGCATTTCATCGCGCTGCCGCTCAAACTCGGCCACCGCGCGCCCCGCCATCTCAGGCCAAGCGGGCAGGCCGGTGTACCTGACAGCGCGCCAGTCCACAGCCAGGCCTGCTGTGCCCACCAGGCGGCCGTGCTGCAAGCGCAGCACCTCGCCTTCTCGGCTGTACCAAGTCTCAATGGGACCTGTATCAGTCTGGTCCACATAGCCCAGCACCATCAGGGCCGTGCGGCCTTGCGTGGACACCCGCAGGTAGCGCAAATTGGGGTTCAGGGGAAGCGCATCAACGCTGGGGCCTTGGCTGAAGGCTTCGGCCACGGTCAGGGTGACAGGGGTGTGTATGCAAGCGCTCAGGCCTGCCAGCGCCAGCACGGTAAGCAGCAGTTTCAAGGGAAATGTCATCAAAGCAGGCTTGATGTGGCCCAAATAATGAAGCCAGGCTGGGTTGTGAACCCGGCCTGGCTTGTCAGGAGACAAGAACCTTTGATAGTTCTCAGCGCACTGTGCCGGTGGTGCCCGTGGTGCCTGTGGAAGCTGTCAATGTCGTGCCAGTGGTTCCCAGGGTGGACTTGACGGTTTCGTAATTGGCAATGGTCGTGTTCGAAGCAGTTTGCGCGGCCTCGGCAGAGGTTAGAGCCGTTGCAAGCGCCGAGGTAACGGGAGCAGGAATGGGCACAGTCAAAAGGGGCTGTAGCACTTTGACGAGGTCAGCAGTTTTGTTGTACGCAATGATGGCTGCGTCGGATGCGGCTTTGGCGGTGGTCGCTGCCCGCTCGGTCAGGCTTGTCAATTCAGCCCTGGTGCAGGAAATGACGGCAGCGCATACCCCAACCACGGGCAAAGCCGATGCTGTTGCCAAGTTGTCGGCGGCGGTTTTGGCTGCGCTCGCTGCACTCACAGCTGCAGCCTGTGCAGTGTTTGCAGAAGCAATTGCATCTTTCACGGTGTTGTTAGAAGTTGCCAAACCACCAGCAGCAGCGGCAAGTGCGTCGATGGCTGTCTTCACATTGGTTGCCACAGCAAGCGTTTGTGTCGACGCAACATTGGCAGAGGTGGCTGCCGTACCAGCCGACTGAGTTGCCGCCGCCACATTCACCGCCGAGCCACTGCTGCCGCTGGTCAAGGCAGAAATCACCGCGAGTCCAGCGACCGTGCCGAACACCACGCCGGCAGAGATGGTGCCCGCAGCAGCGCCGGTGGCAGCGCCTGCGCCAGCCGCACCAGCGGGCGCAGTTTGAGCGTGGAGTGGGGCCGAGATGGCGAGCACAGCGGCGACAGACAGGGCGGAGAACTTGTGTGAGAACATGAAAAACCTCAAAGTTTTAATCTTTGACAATGATTGCAAAGCGATAACAGTTTTTAACACATCGGCCGGGTTTTGAACAGATGGAAAATGGGAAACAGGTGATTTTTTATGTTGTCCATCATGCAAGCCACCGACTCTTCAGTCTGCTGTCGAACTCAAAAGTGGTAAGCGGCCTTCAAGCCCAGTTCATAGGTCTTGTTTTTGGGTTCGATGTAGGCGGGCACCCCGCCGGGGTCAGACGCACTGATGTTCCAGTAGGTCAGGGTCGGGCCCCAGGACCAGTTGTTGTGGCGGTTCATCATGTTCAGGCGCAGTCCGTGGCCATGTCGCTGCTTGAGGCTGAGGTCAGTTCTTAAAGCAGAGGCGTCTGACAAGGCAGCGGTTTGCTGGCCGCGGATCAAATGCATGTACTCCACCGTGGTTTCCAGCAGCGACTGGTCTTGCAACTTCATGCGGTGGGTCAGCCCCACGGGCAGCGAGGTGTATTCGCTGGTGCGGCGGTAGCCCATATTGCCTGAGGAAGACATGCCGCGCAGGTCATTTCGCAGCTGGCGCAGCCCCAGGCCCACGTAGGGCGCCAACACGTAGCTGCCTCTGTCAAAGTCCCGGCCCACCAGGCCGCGCAACTCCACATGGACATTGCCCGTGCCGTCTATGCCTCCGCTGATGGGGCTGCGGTAGTCGGCTTTGCCACTGGCCACACGCAACTCGCCTCGCACAAACCAGCCTTCATTGGAGCGCGGCCATGTGCCGCCCAGCGCATGGGTCAGGGTGTAGTCCACCCCCAGTTGTTTGGCCTTGAGCGTCATCACGCCGGGTTCGTCGTAGCTGTAGGCTGACAGGTCAAGCCCCAGGCTGTGGCCGCTGCGGGTGCTCAGGTCGCTGGCGTGGGCCCAGAAACTGAGCAGGCAAGCAGTGCCCAGCAAGGCGAGCCGCGTGGCGGCAAGCCATTTGGAAGAGGTGTGGCAGGTGTGAATCATGGTCAATGGGGGCGGGTTGCATCACTTGATAGACCGCCATGACCAGCGCCACAGGGTGGGAGTGGTCTGTCTGGCAGCAGGGCTGTGGCCTGAGTTGCAACATCGCATGGCGGTCTGCGCAAATCAATCGGCACAATTGTAATTAATAGTGAACATCTTGAGTGTGGGCTGCAGACCGCGATCGTTCATCGGGTGGTGCATGGTGCGTGTCTGTGAGCAAAGTTTCGATCCGGTCGAAATATGACTGCTCAGTAATCATCTCCTAGCAAAACAGTCTGATTCATTGCTATACTTGACTCAAACACTCAAGAAAAAAGGGGACGAGGTCCGCGGCTGATGATGTCAGTCGGACGGAGGAGGGAACAAGAGTGGCCTTCAGCCCATGCTGCGAGGTCAAGCCTCAACGGTAGTCAAGCCAACATTTAAGGAGCTTGAAAAATGCGCCTCACCACCAAAGGCCGCTTTGCGGTCACCGCCATGATTGACCTGGCCTTGCGCCAGAACAACGGCCCTGTCACGCTGGCGGCCATCAGCCAACGCCAGCAAATTTCTTTGTCTTATCTGGAGCAGTTGTTTGGCAAGCTGCGCCGCCATGAACTGGTGGAATCCACCCGCGGTCCAGGCGGCGGTTACACCCTGGGCCGCAAGGCCTCGGAGATCACGGTGGCCGACATCATTGTCTCGGTCGACGAGCCTCTGGACGCCACCAACTGCGGTGGCAAAGAAAACTGCAGCGGCGAGGGCGGGCGCTGCATGACGCACGAGCTGTGGGCTTCTTTGAACAGCCGCATGGTCGAGTTTCTCGATTCGGTCAACTTGCAAAAGTTGGTGGACGATCAACTCGCCAAAGGCGTGGTCATTGAGAGCACGCCAGCGGTCAAAAAGGCCGTGTTCGCGGCGCCGGCGGTCAAGCCCATGCGCATCAATGCACCCAATTCAGTGTTCGCACTGGGCAACGTTTTCTCCAAGAGCTGAAAAAAGGCATGGGCGGTCCGTGGCGGCCGCCCAGCGCCAGCTGGTTCATATTTCTCGGACATCAGACACCATGACCACCCCGCATTTCCCTATTTACCTGGACTACAGCGCCACCAACCCTTGCGACCCCAAGGTGGTGGACGCCATGATTCCTTGGTTGCGCGAGCACTTTGGCAATCCGGCCTCACGCAGCCACGCCTGGGGCTGGGAGGCTGAAGAAGCGGTGGAAAAAGCGCGTGTTCAGGTGGCCGATTTGATTGGCGCCGACCACCGCGAGATTGTCTGGACCAGTGGCGCCACAGAGTCCAACAACCTGGCCATCAAAGGCGCGGCCCACTTTTACAAAACCAAGGGCAAGCACCTCATCACGGTCAAAACCGAGCACAAAGCCGTGCTCGACACCTGCCGCGAGCTCGAGCGCCAAGGCTTTGAGGTGACTTACCTGGACGTGCAGGCCGATGGCCTGCTGGACCTGGACGCGCTCAAGGCCGCCATGCGCCCTGACACCATCTTGGTCAGCGTGATGTTTGT
>CANHKH010000330.1 GCA_947460165.1 Comamonadaceae bacterium | reverse complement strand
GGCCGACGGCAGCGACAAGCCTGTGGAAGCCACTGACAACGACGCCACCAAATCCACCGTTAAGCGCGTACGCAAAGCCGCGCCAGCTGCAGCAGCTGACGGTGCCAAGACCGAGTGATCGGTCTCATCACGGAGATAAACAATGCTGCAACCTGCTCGCAGAAAATACCGCAAGGAACAAAAGGGCCGTAACACCGGTATTGCCACCCGTGGCAATACGGTCGCTTTCGGCGATTTTGGTCTTAAGTGCACCGACCGGGGTCGCTTGACCGCGCGTCAAATCGAGGCCGCTCGCCGTGCGATCTCGCGCCACGTCAAACGTGGCGGTCGCATCTGGATTCGTGTGTTCCCCGACAAGCCGATTTCTCAAAAGCCCGCTGAGGTGCGCATGGGCAACGGCAAGGGCAACCCTGAGTACTACGTGGCTGAGATTCAGCCAGGCAAGATCGTGTTCGAGATCGTGGGCGTGCCCGAAGAACTCGCTCGCGAGGCCTTCCGTCTGGCTTCGGCCAAGCTGCCCTTGCGCACGACGTTTGTCAGCCGCATGATTGGTCAGTAATCGAGGAAATGATCATGAATACGACTGAATTGCGTCAAAAAGATGTGGCCGGCCTGCAAGCTGAAGTCAAAGACTTGCAGCGTGCGCACTTTAACCTGCGCATGCAAAAAGCCACCCAACAACTGGGCAACACGGGCCAGCTGAGTTCCACTCGCCGCGCCATTGCGCGTGCCAAGACCATCTTGGCCGAGACTGTAGCCAAAGGAGCTGCCAAATGAGCGAAGTCAAAAAAGCCCTGGTTCGCACCATGATTGGCAAGGTCGTGAGCGACAAACGCGCCAAGACCGTCACCGTGTTGGTCGAGCGCCGTGTCAAGCACGCGCTCTACGGCAAGATTGTCTCGATGTCGAGCAAATACCACGCCCATGACGAAAAGGGCGAGTACCACTTGGGCGACATCATCGAGATCACCGAGAGCCGCCCCTTGTCCAAAACCAAGAACTGGGTGGTCAGCAAGCTCGTGCAAAAAGCCGCTGCGGTTTAACACCTCTTTGGCTCTGCGCTGTGAAAAAAGCCCACTTCGGTGGGCTTTTTTCGTGGGCTGCTGGCCGGGGCATGGGCGGTGGTCTGCACGAAATGCCGCTCTGAAGCACAATGCTTTTTTCAGCGGTCAAGGCGGTCTTGACCACTGGCAATGAATTCACAACAACCAAGGAGCGATGAATGATCAAAGTAGGCGACACCCTTCCAGCCGTGACCCTGATGGAGTACTCAGAAGTTGAAGGCAATGGCTGCAGCATAGGCCCCAATCCCGTGGATGTGGCCAAGGCCACGGCGGGCAAAACCATTGCCCTGTTTGCCCTGCCCGGCGCATTCACGCCCACCTGCTCGGCCAAGCATGTGCCCGGCTATGTGGACAAAGCCGCTGAACTCAAGGCCGCCGGCGTCGACGAAATCTGGTGCCTGAGTGTGAACGACGCTTTCGTCATGGGCGCCTGGGCGCGCGAATCAAAGACCGAGGGCAAAGTCCGCATGATTGGCGACGGCAGTGGCGAGTTTGCCAAGGCCGTGGGCCTGACGCTGGACCTCACAGCTCGCGGCATGGGGGTGCGCAGCAACCGTTACTCCATGCTGGTCAAGGACGGCAAAGTGGTCAGCTTGAACGTGGAAGGCCCTGGCAAATTCGAAGTCAGCGACGCAGCCACCATGCTGGCGCAAGCCCAGGCTTGAGCGAGCCGAGCTGAAAAAAGCCACCCTTCGCGGTGGCTTTTTTCATGGCTGCAGGCCCGATGGTGTGACCCCTTTTACAGGTCCACCTTGAGGTAATGCGCCCCAGCCAAAGGGTTGTGGTAGTAAGGCGCCACCTCTTCAAAACCCAAATCCTCGTACAAAGCGCGGGCTGCTTCCATGTCGTCCAAGGTGTCTAGCAACACGCAGTAGTAGCCCTCCATGCGAGCCACATCGAGCACCGCTTCGGCCAATTGCCGACCCAGGCCAAAGCGCCTGAAGGCCTTGCGCACGTAAAGGCGCTTCATTTCAGCCGCATTCGGATAGTCGGCGCTGTCCAATGGCCGCAAGGCGCAGCAACCGGCGAGTTGACCATCGAGCAAGGCCAGTTTGATGATGCCTCTGGGCTCGGCATAGTCGCCAGGGAGTTGGGCCAACTCTTCGTCAAAGCCTTGAAAACACAAGTCCACCCCGAGCTGCTGCGCGTACTCCAAAAAAATCTCGCGCACTTGCGCCAACTCAGAAGGGCTGGTGGGCGTGACAAGCAGGAGTTGGGGTCTGGCCAAGGGGCGCATCCAAAGCAGGTTGATTTTAAGTTTAGCGCTTGGCTGTGAGCTTGTTACACGCCCGCTGGGGCCAGTGAGAACACCCATGCACTCGCCGCCCCACACAAGCCCAACAAAATCGCAGCGGCCAGCCTGGAGCGTGCATCATCACGCGAGGCGGGCATGGGCTCAGGCAAGGTCTTGTCACCGTGCACCATGGCGCCCACGAGTTTGTGTCCTTTGAAGCTGTGCCAGGCCACGGCGCCAAGGTGGAGAACCACCAAGCCCAGGATCATCAGCTTGCCCCACTGGGTGTGAAAGGCCGTGGCAGCGGCCACCACTGCATTGCTGACCAGGTGTGACAGAGGGCCCATGGTGGCAATTTCATCGTCACTGACCAGGCCAGTGGCCACTTGAGCGCTGAGCACGACCAAAAAAGCCAGCACCGACAAGGAGCCCATGGGGCTGTGGCCGGTGCGCAACTGGAGGCCGCCTTGGGCTTTGAGGTAGGTCCACAGCACCCAGGGGCTGAACCACATGGCGGAAAAGCGCGACCAACGCCCCCCCCAAAAACCCCACAACACACGGAACATCAACAGCGCCATCACGGCTTGGCCACACCTGAAGTGCCAGACCATGGCCGAGCCGCCCAGCAGGCCAGTGCTCACCAAGCCCGCCACGGCCAGGAGCAAGCCGGCATGAAACAGCCGAGTGGGGAGGTCCCAAATGCGGGTGCGGTGAAGGGGCTGATCAGGCATGGTCACATTCTTCAAGGTAACTTTCAAGGATGGCCTGAGGCAAAAGCGGGCAATGGCGCTAGACTGGATCACTTGGGCGCCACGATTGTTGGCCAACCCTTGGCACCCCACCCCAAAGGAGCATCCATGCACAAGACATTGTCTCACCTGGCTCTGGCCGCCGCCATGGCAGCCCTCGCCGCCCCCGCTTCAGCCCAGTTCGCCAAGCCCGAAGACGCCGTGAAATACCGGCAAAGTTCACTGTCAGTGATGGGCAACCACTTCAGCCGCATAGGTGCCATGGCCAATGGCCGTGTGCCATTTGACGCCAAGGTGGCCACAGACAACGCTGAACTGGTGGCCACCCTGTCCAAGCTGCCTTGGGCCGCCTTCGGTCCTGGCACTGACAAGGTGGGCAACACCAAAGCCAAGCCTGAAATCTGGACCGAGCAGGCCAAGTTCAAAGAGGCTTCAGACAAAATGATGGGCGAGGCCACCAAACTGGCGGCAGCTGCCAAAACAGGCAACCTGGACGCCTTGAAAACAGCGTTTGGTGCCACGGCAGCCAGCTGCAAAGCCTGCCACGACGCCTACCGCGCGCAATAAGCGCTCTGCACAAATACCCCGCCTGGCCAGGTCAGCAAATGCGGCCTGAGCTGTGGCAGGGTGCTCGGTCCTGAGCCCTCAGCCCTCAGACAAAAGCTTGTCGATCAGCAGGTGCATGGCCGCAAAGTCGGGCTCACCCACGTATTGCTTGACGATCTGCCCACGCTTGTTCACCAAAAAAGTGGTGGGTGTGAGTTTGACCTCGCCCCACGCCTTGGCCACCGCACCGGTGTTGTCTATGGCCACTTTGAATGGCAGCTGGCGGGAGTCCTTGAAATTGACCACATACGCCGGTGGGTCGTAACTCATGGCCACCGCCACAGTCTCATAGCCGCGTGCTTTGAACTGCTGGTGCGTGGCCACGAGCTTGGGCATTTCAGCCACACAGCTGATGCAGCTGGTGGCCCAAAAATTGACCAGCAGCACCTGGCCCTTGAGGGCGGTGGTGCTTGTTTTGCTGCCATCGAGCAGCACAAAGGTGGTCTCGGGCGCGGCCTGCTTGGTGGAACAGGCCGAAAGCGCCCACATGCCCATCAGCACAAGGGCCATGGCCGGTGTGCGGCCCATCAAGCGGTGCAAGGTGGTCATGAACCGAGTGTAGCGAGCCGCCTGCTCTGAGCCAAGCGAAGCAGCGCATTGCCCCTCCAAGCCAAACAAGGGCCACGCCAGGGTGGGGTGAGCGGCGCTTTTCGGGCGCCTTGCCGCTCGGCAGGCTTGATGGTGTGCCTGGGCGGGCCCGGCTGAAGAGGACTGCCCGCCGAATGCCTGTAAAGTCTGCGCGTGCACCACATGGCCCACTTTTCCTTTTTTTGCCGCCTTGGCCCAAGCTCACAAGGCCTGCGCT
>CANHKH010000329.1 GCA_947460165.1 Comamonadaceae bacterium | reverse complement strand
GCGGCAAGCGGATCAAGGCCGCCACCATCGCCGAAGGCCAGGGCGGCACCGAAATTTCGGCCATCACCACCGACGACAGGCGCATTCGCACCACCGCCACCTACCTGGATCGGGGTTTGGTGGGTGATTTGATCGCCAATGACGTGAAGTTTGACGTCAAGCCCCGTGAAGAAGGCTCTTTGCTCATGACCTTGCTGGTCAGCTGGGGCCCCATGCTCTTGCTCATTGGCGTGTGGGTGTACTTCATGCGGCAAATGCAAGGCGGCGGCAAGGGCGGCGCCTTCAGCTTTGGCAAAAGCAAGGCGCGCATGCTCGACGAGTCCACCAACACCGTCACTTTTGCCGACGTGGCCGGCTGTGACGAGGCCAAAGAAGAGGTCAAAGAGGTTGTTGACTTTTTGAAAGACCCGCAAAAATTCCAAAAGCTGGGCGGCCGCATACCTCGTGGCCTTTTGCTGGTCGGCCCTCCTGGCACCGGCAAAACCTTGCTGGCCAAGAGCATTGCAGGCGAGGCCAAAGTGCCTTTCTTCAGTATTTCAGGCTCGGACTTTGTTGAAATGTTTGTGGGCGTGGGCGCGGCTCGGGTGCGCGACATGTTTGACAACGCCAAAAAGAATGCGCCTTGCATCATCTTCATTGACGAGATTGACGCCGTGGGCCGCCAGCGTGGCGCAGGCCTGGGCGGTGGCAACGACGAGCGCGAGCAAACCCTCAACCAGATGTTGGTGGAGATGGACGGCTTTGAAACCAATGTCGGCGTGATCGTGGTGGCTGCCACCAACCGCCCCGACATCTTGGACGCGGCCTTGCTGCGCCCTGGCCGCTTTGACCGTCAGGTGTATGTGACGCTGCCCGACATCCGGGGCCGCGAGCAAATCTTGAACGTGCACATGCGCAAAGTGCCGCTGGGCCAAGACGTCAGCGCCATGGTGATTGCACGCGGCACGCCCGGCATGAGCGGCGCCGACCTCGCCAACCTGTGCAATGAGGCGGCGCTGATGGCCGCCCGCCGCAGTGCGCGCCTGGTGGAAATGCAGGACTTTGAAAAGGCCAAAGACAAAATCTTGATGGGCCCCGAGCGCAAGAGCATGGTCATGCCCGAGGAAGAGCGTCGCAACACGGCCTACCACGAGTCAGGCCACGCGCTGATTGGCCGCCTGATGCCCAAGTGCGACCCGGTGCACAAGGTCACCATCATCCCGCGCGGCCGTGCCCTGGGCGTGACCATGAGCTTGCCTGCGCAAGACCGCTACAGCTACGACCGCGAGTACATGCTCAGCCAAATCAGCATGCTGTTTGGTGGCCGCATCGCCGAAGAAGTGTTCATGCACCAGATGACCACGGGCGCGAGCAATGACTTTGAGCGTGCCACCCAAATCGCCCGCGACATGGTCATGCGCTACGGCATGAGCGATGCGCTCGGCCCCATGGTCTACGCGGAGAATGAGGGCGAGGTCTTTTTGGGCCGCTCGGTGACCAAAACCACCAACATGAGCGAGCAAACCATGCAAAAGGTGGATGTGGAGGTGCGCCGAATCATTGATACCCAGTACAACTTGGCCAGGCGCCTCATTGAGGAAAACCAGGACAAGATGCACACCATGGCCAAGGCCTTGCTGGAATGGGAAACCATTGACGCAGAGCAGTTGGAAGACATCATGCAAAACCGCCCACCCCGCCCGCCCAAAGACTGGACGCCGCGCAACCCGTCCGTGGGTGGTGGCTCTGGCGACGGTGGCACCACCGTGGCGCCCGATCCCGCTCCAACTGCCGCTTAAAGGCGGTCAGCAGGGATAAAAAACCGGGGCATGCCCCGGTTTTTTTGCGCTGATTGATTGGATTTCAGGAGCTTTCATGATCTGGCAGACCTCGCGCTTTGCAGTGGATTTGAGTTGGCCCAGGGTCATGGGCATCGTCAACCTCACGCCAGACTCTTTCTCAGACGGTGGCCAATACTTTGCCGAAGGCGATGCCCGGCCGGCCTTGGCGCATGCGGAGCAACTGCTCAAGCAAGGCGCCGATGTGCTGGATCTGGGCGCCGAATCTACCCGGCCGGGCGCGCAGCCCCTGCCCTTGGCGCAAGAGCTCGCTCGCTTGCTGCCTGTGCTGCGCGAGGCTGTGCGCTGGGGCGTGCCGATTTCAGTGGACACCTCCAAACCCGAGGTGATGCAGGCCGTGCTGGACCTGGGCGCCGACATCATCAACGACGTGTGGGCTCTGCGCCAGCCGGGTGCAGCCGCCGTGGTGGCCGGTCACCCGAGTTGCGGTGTGTGCCTCATGCACATGCATGGCGAGCCGCGCAGCATGCAAATCCAGCCCATGACCGGTGAGGTACTGCCGCAGGTGGTGGCTTTCTTGCGCCGCGAGGCCATGGCCTTGCAAGCCGCTGGGGTGGATCGCCACCGCATGGTGCTGGACCCTGGGATTGGTTTTGGCAAAACGGTGGCGCAAAACTTTGCCTTGCTGGCCCAGCAGACAGAACTGCTGGCTTTGGGTTACCCGGTGCTGTGTGGCTGGTCGCGCAAGTCCTCCTTGGGCGCGGTTGTGGGCGCGCCGGGCGAGCCCTTGCCCGCCGAGGCGCGCAGCAACGCCAGCGTGGCGGCGGCGCTGCTGGCGGCGGAGCGGGGCGCCAGGCTGCTGCGGGTGCATGACGTGCAGGCCACGGTTGAGGCCATCAAGGTCTGGCGAGCTTGTGCAGCTGCGGCTTGAACAGTCTGATTGAAATATTCAGCCCATGGCTGGGTTGGGTGCGCCTGATTCCAATTGTCAAAGGTCGTCAACTTGCAGAGGATGAGCCTGTCACCCTTCTAAAATGACAAAAAAACGGACCTTGTCAATCTGACTGGCTCCATCCAAAAGGCCCCCATGACACGACAGTACTTTGGCACCGACGGCATACGCGGCACGGTCGGCCAAGCGCCCATCACCCCTGACTTTGTGCTCCGACTCGGCCATGCCATGGGCCGGGTGCTCAAGCAAACCCAAGCCCGCCCCACGGTGCTCATAGGCAAGGACACCCGCATTTCAGGCTACATGCTGGAAAGTGCGCTCGAGTCGGGTTTTAACTCGGCCGGGGTGGATGTGGTCTTGCTCGGCCCCTTGCCCACGCCCGGGGTGGCTTACCTCACACGCACCCAGCGTGCCAGCTTGGGCGTGGTCATCAGTGCCAGCCACAACCCGTTTGCGGACAACGGCATCAAGTTTTTCAGCGCCCAAGGCAGCAAGCTCGACGATGCCTGGGAGCTGGCCGTGGAAGAGGCGCTGAGCCAGCCGCCGCACTGGGTGGACTCCCGCCAAGTCGGCAAGGCCAAGCGCCTGGACGATGCGGCAGGCCGCTATATTGAGTTTTGCAAAAGCACTTTTTCGGTGGACCTCACGCTCAAGGGCTTGAAGATCGTGGTCGACGCGGCGCACGGCGCGGCCTATCACATTGCGCCCAAGGTCTTTCATGAGCTGGGCGCCGAAATTGTCTGCATTGGCTGCGCCCCCGATGGCCTGAACATCAACGATGGCGTGGGCGCGACCCACCCCCAGGCCCTCATCGAGGCGGTCAAGGCCCATGGCGCGGACTACGGCGTGGCGCTCGACGGTGATGCCGACCGCCTGCAGTTGGTCGACGCCCAGGGGCGCTTGTTCAATGGCGATGAGCTGCTGTACCTCATGGCCTGCGAGCGTTTGTCACGCGGCGAGGCGGTGCCCGGCGTGGTGGGCACCCTCATGACCAATTTGGCCATAGAGGTGGCTCTGAAAGCCCGGGGTGTGGACTTTGTGCGCGCCAAGGTGGGCGACCGCTATGTGCTCGAAGAGCTGGAGAAAAAGGGCTGGCTTTTGGGCGGCGAAAGCTCGGGCCACCTGTTGGCGCTGGACAAGCACAGCACGGGCGATGGCCTGATCAGCGCCTTGCAGGTCTTGCAGGCCTGCGTGCGCAGCGGCAAAACCATGGCCGATCTCTTGGCCGAGGTGCAGCTGTTTCCGCAAACGCTGATCAATGTGCGCTTGAAACCCGGGCAAGACTGGACAAGCAGCTTGCTCTTGCAAAGCGAAACCCAGGCCGTGCGGGACGAGCTGGGCGAGACCGGACGCATTCTCATTCGGCCCAGCGGCACCGAGCCGGTGCTGCGGGTCATGGTGGAAGCGCGCGACAGTGCGCAAGCACGGCATGCGGCCCAGCGCTTGGTGGCGGCAGTCGAGCAAGGCTGAACCACATGGCGCAGACCCACCTGCCCTTGCGCGTGCTGCAGGCCGACTATGCCGACCCCGTTCACGGCCAGGCCCTGCTGGAGCTGCTCGATGCCTATGCCCGCGACCCTGCAGGCGGCGGCCAGCCGCTGAGCGAGTTTGCGCGGGCCAACCTGCTGGCCGAGCTCGCCGCCCGGCCCATGGCCTTCAGCGTGCTGGCCTTTGACGGCGACTTGCCCGTGGGCTTGGTCAATTGCTTGGAGGGCTTTTCCACCTTTGCCTGCCAGCCCTTGGTGAATGTGCACG
>CANHKH010000328.1 GCA_947460165.1 Comamonadaceae bacterium | reverse complement strand
GGCGCTTTCATCATGATCTCGGGCCACAACTTCTTGGTGCTCTACATGGGCCTGGAGATGATGACCCTGTCGAGCTACGCCCTGGTGGCGCTGCGCCGCGACAATGCCACCGCCACCGAGGCGGCCATGAAGTACTTTGTGCTGGGCGCCTTGGCCTCGGGCTTTTTGCTCTATGGCTTGTCCATGATTTACGGCGCCACCGGCAGCCTGGACGTGGGCGAGGTGTTCAAGGCCATTGTCAGCCGCGAGGTCAAGCACCAGGTGCTGGTCTTTGGCCTGGTGTTTGTGGTGGCGGGCCTGGCCTTCAAGCTGGGGGCCGTGCCTTTTCACATGTGGCTGCCCGACGTCTACCACGGCGCGCCCACGGCCGTGACCCTGGCCATTGGCGCGGCGCCGCAGCTCGCTGCCTTTGCCATACTCATGCGCATATTGGTGCAGGGCCTCTTGCCGCTGGCCATTGACTGGCAGCAAATGCTCACCGTGCTGGCCGTGGCCTCTTTGGTGGTGGGCAACCTGGCCGCCATTGCGCAGACCAACCTCAAGCGCATGCTGGCCTTTTCCACCATCGCGCAAATGGGGTTTTTGCTGCTGGCCATGGTCGCTGGCGTGGTGGATGGCGACAAAGTCAATGCGCAGTCGGCCTACAGCGCCGCCATGTTCTACGTCATCACCTATGTGCTGACCACGCTGGCGGTGTTTGGCGTCATCATGCTGCTGGCCCGACAGGGCTTTGAGTCTGAAGACATCAGCGACCTGGCTGGCTTGAACCAGCGCAGCCCGCTGTATGCCGCCGTCATGGCCGTGGGCATGTTCTCGCTGGCCGGTGTGCCGCCCATGGTGGGTTTTTACGCCAAGCTGGTGGTGCTGGAGACGCTGTTGGCCACGCAGCAAACCTTTTTGCTGGTGCTGGCCGTGTTTGCCGTGCTGGTCTCGCTGGTGGGCGCGTTTTACTACCTGCGCATCGTCAAGGTCATGTACTTTGATGCGCCCCCTGCCCATGTGCCTGCCTCCATAGAGGCGGGCCAAGACGTGCGCGTGGTGCTCAGCATCAATGGCGCGCTGGTGCTGGGCCTGGGTTTGCTGCCTGGTGGGCTGATGACCCTGTGCTCCCAGGCCATGTCCAGCTTGGTGAAGTCTTTGGGTACCTGAGTTAAGCTGGCCACTCATCCACGAACAGCTGCCATGACAACTTCTCACCTGGCTTGGTTGGTCATCGTGTTGGCCTTGGTCACCGCCAACCTGCCTTTTTTGTCTGAGCGCTTGTTCATGGTGCGCCGCCTGCCCGAGTCCAAGGCCCTGGCCTGGCGGCTGGCGGAACTGGTGGTGGGCTACCTGCTGGTGGGCGGCATCGCCCTGGCACTGGAAAAATCCATAGGCCAAAACGCACCCCAGGGCTGGGAGTTCTATGCCATCACGGGCACGCTCTTTGTCACCTTGGCCTTTCCTGGCTTTGTGTACCGCTACCTGCTCAAGCGCTGATGAGCCTGCCTGCGCATGAGTGAGCTGCCCGAGTCCCTGGCTCACCTCCAAGAGCACACGCTGGACAGCCAAGAGCTGCTGCGCGGCAGTTTTTTGCACGCCTTTCGCGACCGCATTCGCCTGCCTGATGGGCGCGAAGCTTCTCGTGAGTATGTGCGCCACCCGGGCGCCGTGGTGGTGGTGGCCGAGCTGCCCGACGGCCGCTTGGTGGTCGAGCGCCAGTGGCGCTACCCCCTGCACCAAGCGCTGATTGAATTCCCGGCGGGCAAGCTCGATGCGGGCGAAGACCTGCTGGTGTGCGCCCAGCGCGAGCTGCAAGAAGAAACCGGCTACGTGGCCCGCGAATGGGCTTACGCTGGCCCCATGCACCCGGTGATTGCATATTCCACCGAGGTGATCCACATTTTTTTCGCACGCGACCTGGTGGCCGGTGAGAGAAAGCTCGACGATGGCGAGTTTCTTGACGTGTTCACCGCCAGCTTGGACGAGCTGCTGGCCTGGTCGCGCGACGGCCTGCTGACCGATGGCAAAACCCTGAGCTGCCTGCTGTGGCTTCAAAACGCACGGGCTGGTTCTTGGCCTTTGAACTGGTCGCGCACCGGATAAAGTGCTGCACAGGGGTTTTCACCCCAGCCCATAATCACCCTCTATGAAAGTTCTGGATCTCAAATGCGCCCAGCAGCATGTCTTTGAAGGCTGGTTTGCGTCTGAGGACGACTTTCAAAGCCAGCACGCCCGTGGCCTGGTCAGCTGCCCGCTGTGCGGCGACGCGCAGGTGCACAAACAGCTCAGCGCCCCGCGCCTGAACTTGGGTGCCTCGCCCCAAGCTGAGCCCGTGTCTTCGGCCCCTTCAGAGCCCGCTCCCTCTACGCTGCCAGCTACTTTGCCCCCGCCCGAGCTGCAAGCGGCCTGGATGAAGATGATGCGCGAGGTGGTGGCCAAGACCGAAGACGTGGGCGAGCGTTTTGCCAAGGTGGCCCGCCAAATGCATTACGGTGAGGTCGAGGAGCGCGGCATACGCGGGCGAACCACGCCCGAGCAGGCCATGGAGCTGCTGGAAGAAGGCATTGGCGTGATGCCTTTGCCACCTTCGCTCAACGAGCCGCTGCAGTAAAAAGACGCGGCCCGCGCTTTAGACGAAGCGCGTTTCCAGCACGCCCAGCCCGTCAATTTCAATGCGCACCACGTCGCCCGTCTTGAGGTACTGAGGCGGGTTCAAGCCCATGCCCACGCCGGCGGGTGTGCCGGTGGCAATGATGTCACCCGGCTTGAGCGTGATACCGCGCGAGCAGGTCTCAATCAGCGTGGGGATGTCAAAAATCATGTCGCTGGTTTGCCCGTCTTGGCGCAACTCGCCGTTGACCCAGCCGCGCACCCGGGTGTTCAGGCCGTCGAGCTCGTCGGCCGTCACCACCCACGGGCCCATGGGGCAAAAGGTGTCAAACGACTTGCCCATGTCCCATTGCTGGTGGCGCATTTGCACGTCGCGGGCCGTCACGTCGTTGACGATGGTGTAGCCCCACACATGCGACATGGCGTCTGCCCGGCTGATGTTTTTGCCGCCTTGGCCAATGACCACCGCCAGCTCAGACTCATAGTCAATTTGGTCCGACACACCATGGGGCAGCAGCACCTCGTCGGTCGGCCCGACCACGCACTCGGGCACCTTGGTGAACACAATCGGCCAGCTGTCGGCCGCCTGCGTGTTGGCCTTGAACACCGAGCTGGCCAGCTCCTTGGCATGGGCGTGGTAATTGCGGCCCACACACCAAATGTTGCGAATGGGCTGCGGCGCGGGCGCGAGCAAACGCACTTGCGCCAGCGGCAGGCTCTGGCCGGCAGCGGCGGGCAAGGGCTGGCCTGCCGCTTGCAGGTCCACCAAGGCCAAGACGCCGCGCTGGGCTTGCTCCGCGCTCAGTGCCAGGGGCGTGACCTGCAGGCCATCGGTGGAGACTTGGCCGACATGCTGCTGGCCATTGAAAGAGAAGGTGGCAAATCGCACGAAATGTCCTCTGGAGTTGAAATAGGGGTGGGCTGGCAGGTGAGCCCCGACACTTGGAAGGCGCAAATTGTGCCCAAACTGAAACATGGGGTCAGCGCCTGCCTGGGCAAGCCGCCGTCCGGGTGGCCAGCTCAGCGCAAGAGCGCTTGCGCCAACTCCCGCATGGCCTCGTGGCTGTGGTCCCTGGCGGTGACTGTGGGCGCCTGTGGGTAGTGCACAAAATTGCGCTCTATGGACTGCAGGTAGGTGGGGTCGTAGTGCAGCACCAGCAGCTCTTGCACCACCTCTGGAATGTGCCCGCCTTGGGCCAGCGCTTTCCAGCGGTTCACCACCTCAGAGCCGCGCACTTGCGAGAGGGTGTCTAAGCGCTCGGCAAAAAAAGCCGTGTCTTTGACAAAAAAGTCGTAGTCCTGCAGCAGCAGTTTCACGCGTTCGTCGGTGGGCAATTCCAGCCGCAGGCATTCGCTGGCGCGCATGGCCGCCATCAGGCTTTCGGGCACGGCCACGTTGCCCACTTTTTTACTCTCGCTTTCAATGAAAATTTCCCTGGCCGGGTCAAAGCCGCGCAACGCATCCCACACCAAGGTGTCAAAGGCTTTTTGGCTGGGCTGGGCTTGGCCGGGCAAGAGGCCCAGCACCGAGCTGCGGTGGCGGGCCAGTCCTTCCAAGTCCAGCACTTGCGCGCCTTCGGCGGCCAGTGCGTGCAAGAGCCGGGTTTTGCCTGAACCTGTGGTGCCGCACACCACCTTGAAGCGCAGACCTTGCAGGCGCTTGGGAATGTCGGTCACCAGCGCCGCCCTGAAGGCCTTGTAGCCGCCTTCCACCAGGCTGACCTTGAAACCAATTTGGTCCAGGATCAGGCTGAGCGAGCCGCTGCGCTTGCCGCCGCGCCAGCAGTACACCAGGGGCGCCCAGTCTTTGGGCTTGTCCATCACCTCGCGCTCAATGTGCGCCGCAATGTTGCGCGCCGCCAGGGCCGCACCGCGCTTTTTGGCCTCAAAGGCGTTGATT
>CANHKH010000327.1 GCA_947460165.1 Comamonadaceae bacterium | reverse complement strand
GTGGTGGGCGCCACCTACCCGAACGAAATTGAGCGCGTGCGCCAGGTGGCGCCGCACATGCCGCTGCTGATCCCGGGCGTGGGCGCCCAGGGCGGCGATGCGGTGGCCACGGTCAAGGCCGGCTGGCGCGAGGGCGCGAGCATCATCGTGAATTCCTCACGGGCGATTTTGTATGCCTCGCAAGGGGACGACTATGCACAGGCCGCGCGGGCGGTGGCCTTGCAGACGCGGGACACGCTGGAGGCGGCCAAGGGCTGAACCCGGACCCCGCATTACTCCCTCCCCCTCTGGGGAAGGGCCGGGGTGGGGGCATCGCGTGGCACCACCGACGCCTCACGCGCGCCCCTCTCCCCAAAGGGGCGAGGGGGAAAATCCGGACTCCGCATTGCTCCCTCCCCCTCTGGGGAAGGGCTGGGGTGGGGGCATCGCGTGGCACCACCGACGCCTCACGCGTGCCCCTCTCCCCAGCCCTCTCCCCAAAGGGGCGAGGGGGTAAGCCCCCGCTTTACTTCAGAGCCCCAAACACCTTGGTGAGCAGCGCGCTGCCGTAGGCCACGGGGTTTTGACGAATCTTTTTTTCTTCTTCGCCAATCACCAGGTACAGCCCGTCCAGCGTTTTGCCGGTGACGTACTTTTGAATGTTGGCGTCCTCGGCTTTGACCAGTCCCATGCCTGAGGCTTTGGCGGCCACCTTGTTGTACTTGTCAGCCAGGCCCACTTTGTCGGTGGCCTGGGTGACGATGGGCAAAAAGGTTTGGCTCAGGCCGGGGCGGGTTTTGTCAGAGAAGAACTTGGTGACCGAGGTGTCACCGCCGCTCAAAATGGCTTTGGCGTCGGTCACCGTCATTTGCTGCACGCTTTGGGTGAGCAACTGCCGCCCTTGCGGCACGGCCTGCTCGGCGCCTTGGTTCATGGCAGACACCAACTCATCCACCCGCTTGCCCTGGCCCAGGCTGCGCAGCAGCTTGGCGCCGTCGTTGAGGTAGCCCGGCAGGGCAATGCGCACTTTCTCGTTGGCCATGAAGCCGCCGGCTTTGCCCAAGCTCTCGACGGCGGCTTGGGTGGCTTTTTCAAGCGCGGTTTTCAGCCCACCACTGGCGTCGCTGGCACTCAAATCGCCCAGGCTCAGGGCCTGCGCCTGCTGCCAGGTGAGCAGGGTCAGCAAGCCCAGGTGATGGGTGGCGTGAAGGTGAAAGTGGCGTCGGTTCATGGAGTCCTCCGTGATGGAGACAGGAGGATGCCACGGGCTGGGGGCTGCCAAGACCCGCATGTGTCAAGCGCTTGCAAATGCAGGGCTAAAGACAAAATTCTTTACTTTTCAGGGTGATCCTCAGGATTTGACGCCCTCGTGCTGAGGGCGACTGGGGCAACTGGCCCCAGCCGCTGTGGTGCTCAGACGCCTTCGATGATGCGGATGTCGCGCACGGCACCGTGGGTGCCCAAGGCCGCCAGCGCCAGCTGATAGCCTGGGCTCTCATACGCGGCCTGGGCTGCGGCCACGCTGGGGAACTCGGCCAGCACGGTGCGCATGGATTTGCCCGCTTCTTTCACCAGCTGCGGCATGCCGCGCGCCAGAAAAGTGGCGCCACCGGCCGCCAGGGCCGGGCCGGCCAAAGCGGCATAAGCGGCCACGGCGGCCTCGTCGTGTATGGCGTGGTAGGTGCTGATCCAGTAAGCCTTGGGCATGGTGTCTCCGATGGAGGTGAATGGTTGTTGAAGTTGGGATGGTAGCTGTGCGGCCAAGGGGGCTGCACATCACCTCAGGCCACGAATTGCCAGCAGGCCGGCTCCCACAGGGGAGCAGCGGCGCTGGCCTGCGTCTCAATCGGCGGTGATTTTGTTGTCGCGCACGACGCGACCCAGCTTGTCAAAGTCGGTGCGCAGCACGCGCGCCATCTGCTCGGGGCTGCCGCCCATGGGAGGCAGGGCCAGGGTATTGAGCAGCTGGGTGACGTCGGGCTGGGCCACGATGGTGGCCAAGGCCTGGGACAGACGGTTGACGGTGGCCGGCGGCGTGCCGGCTGGCGCGAAGATGCCGAACCAGGTGGTCATCTCAAAGCCGGGGAAGGTCTCGGCGATGGTGGGCACGCTGGGGGCGCCGTCTAGCCGCTTGGGCTCGGCCACGGCCAAGACCTTGATGCGGCCCGAATCCATGTGGGCTTTGAGGGCCGCGAAGGTGGAGAAGATCACCGGCACGTTGCCGCCCAGCACATCGTTGATGGCCGGCGAGATGCCTTTGTAGTGCACCGGTGTCATGTCCAGGCCGCCGGCCTGGTTCATGAGCTCGCCCATCAGGTGCTGGGGCGTGCCCGAGCTGGGGGTGGCGTAGAACACCTTTTTGGGGTTGCGCTTGACGTGCTGCACCAGCTCGCCCAGGGTGTTGATGCCCAAGGAAGCGTTGACGCCCACCACCAACGCGCCGTTGCTCACCAGCGAGACTGGGGCAAAGTCCTTGAACGCGTCAAATCCTGGGTTGCTGTGCACATGCGGGTTGACCGTGAGCAAGGCGCTGGTCGACATGAGCAGGCGGTGGCCGTCGGCGGGCGACTTGGCCACGTAGGCCGTGCCGATGTTGCCGTTGCCGCCGGGCTTGTTGTCCACCATCACCGGCTTGCCCCAGAGCTCGCTGAGCTTTTGCTGCAGCTTGCGGGCCACCACGTCGGTGGAGCCGCCGGGTGGGTAAGGCACGACGATCTCTATGGTCTTGCTGGGAAAGTCCTGGGCCAGCACGGGCACAGTGGCGAGGGCCGAAGCGGCCAGCGCCGCCAGGAGCAAGGGTCGAGCCATGCGGGTCAGGGTCATAAGGTGTCTCTTTCTGAGGGGGTGTGGGTGGAAAGGTGAGGGGCTCAAGCAGGCAGGCCCCAAGACAGGGGGACAGGCACCCGCATCTCGAGGGCGCGCTGGCCGAAGGCCTTGCCTTGGGGGTCTATGCGCATGGAGGCCATGCCGCCGCCGCCCAGGGCCTGCTCCAGGAGGAAGTTGAAGGCGTGCAGGCCGGGCGCCTCGTAGCGCAGCACGGTGCCGTGCACCAGGCCCTCGAAATGCCGGGCCATTCGCTCGGGGGTGAGCACCTGGGCCAGGTGCGCGTGCCACTGGGGCTGACGGCAGATGATGGCGATGTTGGAGCTGTCGCCCTTGTCGCCCGAGCGCGCATGGGCCACAAGCATCAGCGGCACCTCGACCATCGGACCGTCTGGCAGGTCCTGGGGCAGCGCAGGCGGCGGCAGCGCCGAGAACAGCTGACCGGCGGGCACGGCCACCGACTGTGCAGTCCCGTCGGCCACCTGCACCTGCACGGGCGACCAGGCGTTCTTGTCCACAAAGAAGCTGAACAGCCTGACCACCGGCGTGGGCTTGGGCCGCCCGCCTATCAGGCCGGCCGTGCCCTGGGCAAAGCTCAGGCCCACCGAGCCAAGCTCGCGGGCGAACAGGCCCAGGGCCTTGGCGTCGGCGTGCTCGACCACCAGGCGCAGCACCACCTCGCGGCTGGCCCGCGCGCGGCTGTGGCCCAGGTAGCTGGCCTCGCCGCCCAGCACCTCCACATGCACGCGGCTGAAGGGGGCCATGCCGCGGGCCTGGAAGTCGCGCTGCGCGCGGCCCACCAGCGCCTGCGCGCTGCGCTCGGCCTTGGGCACGGCGTCCACACCCACGATGACGGCCATGGCCACCGCGCGAAAGCCGTCCTGGTAGGTGGCCGAGACCTTGTACTGTGGCGTGGGCGCCTGGCCGCGCGCGCCGCTCACGCGCACCCGGTCGGCCGTGACCTGCTCCAGGTGCACCTGCGAAAAGTCGGCCACCACGTCGGGCAGCAGGTAGGCGCGCGGGTCGCCCACTTCATAGAGCACCTGCTCGGCCACACAGGCGACATCGATCAGCCCGCCCGTGCCGGCGGGCTTGCCCAGCTCGAAGCTGCCGTCCGCGCGGCAATGGGCGATGGGGTAACCGATGTCGTCCCAGCCGGGCACGCGCTGCCAGTCGGTGAAGACCCCGCCCGTGGCCTGCGGCCCGCACTCGAGCACATGGCCCACCAGGCTGCCGGCGGCCAGCAGGTCGTATTCCGTGGGAGACCAGCCGAACTCGTGCATCAGGATGCCCAGCGCCAGCGCGCTGTCGGCGCAGCGACCGGTCACCACAATGTCGGCGCCTTGCGCCAGGGCTGCCGCGATCGGCAGCGCGCCCAGGTAGGCGTTGGCCGTGAGCAAGGTGGGCGGCAGCGGCTCGCCGCTGACCCACTCACGCACGCCTTGCGCGCGCAGGGCGTCCAGGTGGGGCATGAGGTCGTCGCCGGTGACCACGGCCACGCGCAGCGGCAGGCCCAGCTGCGCGCAGGCGGCCTCCAGGGCGCGCTTGCAGGCCTCTGGGTTGACGCCGCCAGCGTTGCTGACCACCTTGATGCCGCGCTCGGCCAGGGCTTTGAGGTGCGGCTTGAGGTAGCCCACAAAGTCGGGCGGAAAGCCGGCCTCGGAGTCCTTCATGCGGGCACGGGCCAGCAGCGACAGCGTC
>CANHKH010000326.1 GCA_947460165.1 Comamonadaceae bacterium | reverse complement strand
GCGCCGCTTGAAGAAAGAAACGCCATGAACAAGTTGACTCTTGCATTGATGATGGCCCTGGCGCCCAGCCTGGCGCTGGCCAAACTCCCCGCCCTTGATGACGCTGCCAAGGCCAAAGCGGCCGAAGCCGCCGCCAAGGCCGCTTGGCAGGGCAAGGTGGACGGTTTCCAGTTGTGCAACGCCCAAGACCGTGCGGCTGCCCATTACCGCAAGACCGCAGGCGCTGCCGAGCCTGGGGCCAAGGCGGCAGCCGAGGTCAAGCCTGGCAAGGAGGCCAAGGCGAGCAAAGAGGCCAAGCCTGCCAAGGCCGCCGCATCCAATTGCCCAGACCCAGGTCCCTTTGCCTACACCCCGCCTGAACAAAAGCCGCAGGAGGCTGCCGGGGCCCCATCTCCAGCGGCCACCTCCTCGGGTTCGCCGAGCACCAAGACGCCTGCTGCTGAGAAAAAATCCTGAGCGCATCATCCTTGGTTTGACAGGGCCCTGTCTTCGGGCCCTGCTGTTTGTTGTTCATGCCCCTGCCCCAACTGACCCAAGCCTCGGCGCCCTTGACGCGCGAGATCACCGCCACCGACGAATTTGGTCAGCCCCAGGCCGTGCAAATTCCTGCCGAGCGCGACCTCACCGTGTATGTGGACAAGCGCGAAATCGTCACGCTCATGACCTTGGGCGCCTGGCCTGAAGGGCTGGTGCTGGGCTACTTGCGCAACCAACGCCTGGTGCAATCGCCCGATGAGGTCGCCTCCATCACGGTGGACTGGGACGTGCAGGCCGCCGCTGTGCAGACCCGGGCCGGCATTGCGGATATTGAAGCGCGCACCTCACGCCGGGTGGTCACCACCGGTTGCGGCCAAGGCAGCGTCTTCGGCGCTTTGATGGACGATGTCGGGTCCATCCAACTGCCGCCCGCCAGGCTGACACAGGCCCAGCTCTACAGCATCGTCAATACCATTCGGCTGCAAGAAAGCACCTACAAAAGCGCGGGTTCGGTCCATGCGTGCGCCCTCTTCAGGGGCGAAGAAATGCTGGTGTTTGTGGAAGACGTAGGCCGCCACAACGCCATGGACACCATTGCCGGCTGGATGTGGATGCATGGCATAGACACGGCCCAGGCCGATACAAATGCTCCGTTTGTGTTTTACACCACGGGCCGGCTGACCAGCGAGATGGTCATCAAGTCGGCGCAAATGGGCGTGCCCCTGGCGGTCTCGCGCAGCGGCATCACGCAAATGGGCCACCAGGTGGCCGAGCAACTGGGCTTGTGCGCCATAGGCCGGGCCACCCACAGGCGCTTTCTTTGCTACACCCACCCCGAACGCTTGGCCTTCGAGCAACAACCCACCCGGGCCCCTTCTTTGTAGGAGCCGGCCTGCCGGCGATTCTTGGTGCGAATCCATGGCAATTTTGGGCGCTGCCAACCCCTTGAGGTCCCCAGGCCCTTTTCTTTGCGCTATGGTTCTTTCCCATGCACATGAATTTTTGGACTTTGGGCCTGAAAAACGCCTGGCGGGATTGGCGGGCAGGGGAGTTGCGCTTACTGGTGGTGGCCGTCTCCTTGGCCGTGGCCTCACTGACCGCCGTGGGTTTTTTCGCCGACCGGCTCCAAGGCGGCTTGGAGCGCGATGCCAGGCAACTGCTGGGCGGCGATGCCGTGGTCAGCAGCGACCGGCCCTCGCCACCGGCTTTTTACGAGCAAGCCCGCAGCCTGGGCTTGGGCGTGACGCGCTCAGTGAGCTTTCCGACCATGGCGCGCACCCGCGACGAAGAGGGCGGCCAGAGCAAGCTGGTGTCCTTCAAGGCTGTCGAGTCCGGTTACCCCTTGCGCGGCCGCGTCAGGCTCAGCGAAGGGCCTGGCCTGCCTGAGCAAGTGGCGCAAGCTGTTCCTGCCCCAGGCGAGGCCTGGGCGGACCCTGGCTTGCTGGACGCGCTGGACCTGCGCATGGGCCAAACCCTGCTGCTGGGCGACCATGCGTTCAAGCTGACCCGCCTCATCATCCAGGAGCCCGACCGGGGCGGCGGCTTCATGAGCTTTTCACCGCGGGTGATGGTCAACCAGGCCGACGTGGCCGCCACCGGCCTGGTGCAGCCCGCCTCGCGCTTGAATTTTCGGCTGGCCGTGGCCGGCAGCGATGCGCAAGTCAAGCGCTACACCCAGTGGGTGCAGGCTGAAATGGCCCGACCAGACTTGCGCGGCCTGCGGCTCGAATCCATGGACAGCGGCCGGCCCGAAATGCGGCAAACGCTGGACCGGGCGGGCAAGTTCTTGAGCTTGGTGGCCTTGCTGGCCGCGCTGCTGAGCGCGGTGGCCGTGGCCATCGTGGCGCGCGGCTTTGCCGCCAGCCACCTGGACGCCTGCGCCATGCTGCGCGTGCTGGGCCAGCCGCAGCGGCGCATTGCCCTGGCCTATGCGCTGGAGTTTTTGCTGGTGGGCCTGGGCGCCAGCTTGCTGGGCGTGTTACTGGGCTTTGGCGTGCATCATGTGTTTGTGCTGTTGCTGGCGGGTTTGGTCGAGACGCAATTGCCGGCGGCCACCTTGCAGCCAGCTTTGTTTGGCCTGGGCATGGGCCTGACACTCATGCTGGCCTTTGGCCTGCCGCCCGTGCTGCAGCTGGCCCAGGTGCCGCCGCTGCGCGTGATTCGCCGCGAGGTGGGCAACTTAAAACCGGTGTCGCTGGCCGTGTTGCTGCTGGGCGTGGCTGGTTTCGCCGCGCTGCTTCTGGCCGCCAGCAGCGACCTCAAACTCGGCCTGATCGCCGTGGGCGGCTTTGCCGGTGCGGCGGTGTTTTTTGCGCTCATGAGCTGGCTGGGCGTGTGGCTGCTGCGCCGCAGCGTCAACGAAAACACCGCCCCGCTGTGGCTGGTGCTGGCCACGCGACAGGTGGCCGCCCGGCCCGCTTTTGCCGTGCTGCAAATCAGCGCCTTGGCCGTGGGCATGCTGGCCTTGGTGCTGCTGGTGCTTTTGCGCACCGATCTCATTCGCAGTTGGCAGCAAGCCACTCCGCCCGATGCGCCCAACCGATTCGTCATCAACATTCAACCCGAGCAGGGCGAGTCCTTTCAGCAAGCGCTGCGCTCGGCCGGTGTGCAACGCTTTGACTGGTACCCCATGATCCGCGGTCGCTTGGTGGCCGTGAACGACAAGCCGGTGCGGGGCGAGGACTACGCCGACGAGCGCGCCCAGCGCCTGGTGGACCGCGAATTCAACCTCTCGAACGCGGCCCCGCAACCTGCGCACAACGAGGTGGTGGCCGGCCGCTGGAAGACCAACGAGGCCGGCGCCATCAGCGTCGAAGAGGGCCTGGCCAAGACCCTGGGCCTCAAGCTGGGCGACAGCTTGAGCTTTGACATTGCGGGCCAGCCCGTGACGGCGCGCATCACCAGCTTGCGCAAGGTCGATTGGGGCAGTTTGCGGGTGAATTTCTTTGTGATTTTTCCCATGGCGCAGATGCCCGAGCTGCCCATCACCTATATCTCGGCCTTCCGCGCCCCTGAAGCGCCGCTGCCCTTGGTGGACGGCCGCAGGCCAAGCTTTGACAACCAACTGGTGCGCCAGTTCCCCAACATCACCAACGTGGACATGAGCGCCACCATTGCCCAGGTGCAACGCGTCTTGAACCAAGTCATACGCGCCGTGGAGTTTTTGTTTGGCTTCACGCTCATTGCGGGGCTGGTGGTGCTGTTTGCCGCCGTCACCGCCACCCGCGAGGAGCGCACGCGGGAGTTCGCCATCATGCTGGCCTTGGGCGGGCGCGCCTCGCTCTTGCGCCAAGTGCAGCGCGCCGAGTTGGCGGGTGTGGGCCTGCTCGCGGGCTTGCTGGCCTCGCTGGTGGCCTCCTTGGTGGGCTGGGCCTTGGCCCGCTATGTGTTTGACTTTGCTTGGACCGCCTCCCCCCTGGTGCTGGTGGCCGGCAGCGTGGCAGGTGCGGCCCTGGCCTTGGCGGCCGGCTGGTGGGGTTTGCGTTCGGTGCTCACCACGCCGGTGGTGGAAACGCTCAGACGCGCCACGTAAACCGGCTTTTTCCCTTTGGATTGACATGCAAATTGAAGAAAAACCGCCTGGCTCACCGCCTTTTGCCACGCCTTTTGAGTGGATAGGCGGCGAAGACAAAATCCGCGCCGTGGTCGAGCGCTTTTACGACCTCATGGACCTGGAGCCGGGCTATGCCCAACTGCGCGCCAGCCACGGCAGCGAGCTCAGCGGCGCGCGGCAAAAACTGTTTTGGTTTTTGTGCGGCTGGATGGGCGGGCCCGCGCATTACGAGGAGCGCTTTGGCCACCCGCGCCTGCGCATGCGCCACATGCCTTTTTCCATTGGCATCGTCGAGCGCGACCAGTGGCTCGCCTGCATGGACCAGGCCCTGCACGAGCTGGGCGTGGACGCCGAGCTCAGGCGCCGTCTGGCCCAGTCTTTCTTCCAGACAGCCGACTGGATGCGCAACCGGGGCGCTTGAACCTAAATCCGGCTACAGGGACTTCCCACGTAGTCAAGTGATGTGATCATGTTTTTTCTTGAT
>CANHKH010000325.1 GCA_947460165.1 Comamonadaceae bacterium | reverse complement strand
CGGATTTGAGATCAAGGGTTCCATTGTTGACGTTTCCTATGCAGGTGATGTAAACGGAGATGGATTGGCCGATCTGATCGTCGGATCAGCGTCTGCCAACTCTTGGACCGGCGCCAGTTACGTGGTGTTTGGCAATGCCAGCAATGCGACTGTTGATCTGTCAAAGGTGGCCCTCGGAGAGGGTGGCTTTGTTGTTTACGGCGAAGGGGCGTCCGGCGATTTTGCCCGCAGTGTGAGCGCCGCAGGCGATGTGAACGGCGATGGATTGGCCGACCTGATTGTTGGCGCATCGTATGTCAATGTTAGAGCGGGTCGGAGCTATGTCATCTTTGGCAACACCACCGGTGCTTTTTCTCAATCCGCTGTTGACCAATTGGGTACATCAGGCAACGACACCCAAAGTGACAACGGCACCGCCAAAACCCTGGTGGCCGGTGCAGGCGACGACGTGCTGACTGCCACTGCCGCTAGCGTGCTGTATGGCGGCGCGGGCAAAGACACTTTCAACATCGATCAAGCCATGATCACGGCGCTGCAGTCCTCCTTGGGCAGCGGCGGCAACACCGGCCAACTGGCGCGCATCGATGGCGGCGGTGGGCTCGACACCATCGTCTTGAGCGGCAGCGGGCTCACTCTGGACCTGACGCAAATCGCCAACCAGGCCGCCAGCATCCCCGTCGGCGGCAGCCGCATTGACAGCATCGAGGTCATCGACCTCACAGGCACGGGCAACAACACCTTGACGCTGGCAGCGCGCGATGTGCTCGAAATGGCGCAGTTGCTGGTCAAGGGCGATGCGGGCGACGAGCTCAATGCCACTGGGATCTGGTTCAAGGGCGGCACCATCACCCAGGACGGGCAGACCTACGAGATCTACCGCGCCCTTGGCTCGGCTGCACAAATGCTGGTGGACACTGACATCACCCGAAATGTGACAGAGCCTCAGCTACCTGTAGAGCTGTCGGCCATCTCCGCTGGCGTGGGTGGTTTTGCGATCAATAGCAGCGGCACGTCAATTTCCAGCGGCCTGAGCGTGAGTGCTGCCGGTGATGTGAATGGCGATGGCCTGACAGATCTGATCGTGGGGGCGCCCAACTACAGCCACAGCTACGTGGTGTTTGGCAAGACAGTCAATGACGCCATGAATTTGTCAGCCTTGGGTACGGGGGGCTTTGAGATCAACGGGGACAGCTCGTCGCAAAGCGGCACCAGTGTGAGCGCTGCAGGCGACGTGAACGGTGACGGTCTGGCCGATTTAATCGTGGGGGCTCCCGGTAAGAATGTCAGCTATGTGGTGTTTGGCAAGACATCCAGTGCGGCCGTGAACTTAACTGCTTTGGGGACCGGTGGCTTCCAGCTCAAGGACGAGGACTTCTCGGTAAGTGGCTACAGCGTCAGCGCTGCGGGTGACGTGAACGCGGACGGCTTGGCAGACCTCATTGTGGGGGCGTACGGTGTAAACGACGGTGCCGGCCGCAGCTATGTGGTGTTTGGCAAGACCTCCAGTTCGGCCATGAACTTATCTGCCTTGGGCACGGGCGGCTTTGTGATCAACGGAGGCAGCACGGATATCAACGCTGGCTGGAGCGTGAGCGATGCGGGCGATGTCAACGGCGATGGCCTAGCCGACCTGATCGTGGGGGCTCCCCTCTCGAACCGCAGCTACGTGGTGTTTGGCAAGACAGCCACCACGGCCGTGGATTTGTCGCCCTCGGTCACCGGTGGCTTTGTGATCAACGGCGACAGCGCGTCGTTCAACAGCGGCTTCAGTGTGAGCGCCGCGGGCGACGTCAACGGCGACGGCCTGGCTGATCTGATCGTGGGAGCATCACAGGCAGACACTTATGTCGACGTCGGCCAAGTCAATGTTTCTTATGGTCGCAGCTACGTGGTGTTTGGCCAAAGCACGACAGTTGCCATTAACTTGTCGGCGGTGGCCACTGGTGTGGGCGGATTTGTGATCAAAGGGTTCGATGCTGCGCGTTTGAGCGGATACAGCGTGAGTGCAGCGGGCGACGTCAATGGTGATGGCTTGACCGACCTGATCGTGGCTGCTCCCGGCACCAATCGCAGCTTCGTGGTGTTTGGCAGGAGCACCTCCGACGCCATTGATCTTGAGGCCGTGTCCATGGGCCTAGGCGGATTCCTCATCAACGGGGTGGGTGTATGGGACAGTAGCGACCTCAGCGTGAGCGCGGCAGGCGATGTGAACGGCGACGGTTTGGCCGACCTGATGCTGGGCGCATCGCAGGCTGATGGCGGTAACGGCCGCAGCTATGTCATCTTCGGCAAGACCACTGGCGCCTTCAAACAGACCGCGGTGGACTGGCAGGGCACCCCTGGCAACGACACGCAAAGCGACGGCGGGGTGGCCAAAACCCTGGTGGCCGGCGCGGGCGACGACGTGCTGACTGCCACTGCCGCCAGCGTGCTGTACGGCGGCGCGGGCAAAGACGCTTTCAACATCGATCAAGCCATGATCACGGCGCTGCAGTCGCCCTTGGGCAGCGGTGGCAACACCGGCCAACTCGCGCGCATAGACGGCGGCGGTGGGCTAGACACCCTTGCCTTGACCGGCAGCGGGCTCACGCTGGACCTGACGCAAGTGGCCAACCAGGCCGCCAGCAACCCCGACGGTGGCAGCCGGATTGACAGCGTGGAAGTCATAGACCTCACCGGCAGCGGCAACAATGCGCTCAAGCTCAAGGTCAGCGACGTGCTGGACATGGGCTCGGCCAATTTGTTCCAGACCACCGGTCGCCAGCAATTGCTGGTCAAGGGCAATGCCGGGGACACGGTGGATTTGGCCGATGCGGCTGGCACCACGGGCTGGACGCAAGCCTTGGCCAACGCAACGATAGACAGCGCGTCTTACCAGGTCTGGAACCACACCAGCCTGGCCACGGTGTATGTGCAAACGGGGGTGCTGGTGGGTTGATGCCTTGCGGCCTGACTTGAACTTCACACATGGAAAAAATTCTGAACAAACCGTCCTCCCCCCTGGCCGTGGCTCCCGACCCTGCGGCGCAGGCCGGTGAGCAGGAACAGGTGATTGAGCGCTTTAACGCGGGCAACGCGGCTTGGCGTTCGCAAGACTGGCAGGAGGCCTTGGCTCAGTACGAGGCCGCTTTGGCTTTGGCGCCGGAATTCGAGCTGGCACTGTTGGGCCGCGCCCGTGCCTTGGTGAAGCTGTGCCAATGGAGGCCAGCGCGTGAGGCATTCGCCAGCTTGCTGCGCGCGCACCCGGCGCAGTTCAGCGGCTGGTTGGAGGCGGGCCATTTGTGCCGCCAGATGGGCGAGCTTCAGCAAGCGGCTGGCGCCTACCAGCGCGCCATCGATGCGGCCCCTGCGCGCTACGAGGCCCCCTTGGCCATGGCCCGCGTGCTGCACCAGTTGGACCAAAAACCACTGGCCGCGCAAGCCTTTGAGCACGCTTTGGCGCTCTCAGACGCCACGGGCCTGCGCGACGAGGTGGCAATGCGCGCCGACGTGGCGCACCGCATGGGCCAGTACCTGCTGGAACTGGGCGACAACGCCGCCGCCGTGCAGGTGCTGCGTTTGGCGCTTGAAGCGCTGAGCGGCCAGGCGCAGGCTGCAGGCACGCTGCCCGATGTGAACCGCCAGGCTGAAGTGCTCATTGACCTGGGCGAGGCCTTGCTGCGCCTGGGGCAGCAGGGCGCTGCCTTGCAAGTGCTGACCCAAGCCTCGGCCGCCACCGACGAGCCCACACTGGCCCGCCTGGGCGCGGCGGCTTTCCGCCACAACCTGTGGCAAGAGGGCCTGATGGTGCTGCGCAAGTGTGTTGAGCTTCACCCGCACAGCCCCACCGCCCGCTGGAACCTGGCGCACCTGTTGGCCGAGAGCTGGCACATGGACGAGGCCGAGCAGGTGTTGCAAGACGCTGAAAAACTGGGGCCCATGCCTGGCGCCAAAAGCATGCGCGCCTCCATTGCTGGACGCCAAGGCGATGCCGACACCGCGCTGCGCCTGTACCGCGAGTTGGCGGCAGAGTCGGGCGAGCAGGGCAAGTTTGCCTCCAGCTCGGCCATGTCTTCGCTCTACAGCGACCAACTCTCGGCGCAAGAGGTGGCCGACCTGCACCGCGCCTTGTTTGCGCCCCTGGGGCAGGGCGCTCGCTCGGCGGCGAGTTTTGTGCGGGCGCCCTTGGCCGGGCGGCGCATTCGGCTGGGGCTGGTGAGCGCGGATTTTCACCACCAGCACCCAGTGAACATCTTCATGCAGCCGGTGCTGCGCGAGCTGGACCGCAGCCGCTTTGAGGTGTTTTTGTACTTCACCGGCGTGAGCTACGACGAGCAAACCCGGCTGGCGCAGCAGCGCATTGAGCACTGGGTAGAAGCCACCACGCTCAACGACACGCAACTGGCCAAGCGCATAGACGCCGACGGCATTGACCTGCTGCTGGATTTGGCCGGCCACACCGGCCAGCAGCGCATGAGCTTGTTTGGCCAGCGGGCTGCGCCCGTGCAGGCCACGTATTTGGGCTACCCCGGCTCCACCGGCGTGCCGAACATG
>CANHKH010000324.1 GCA_947460165.1 Comamonadaceae bacterium | reverse complement strand
TACCCGCTCGCCCGCCCCTTCTTGTTTGGCATGGACCCCGAGGCCGCGCACGACCTCACCATGGGCCTGGTGGCCAAGAGCCAGGGCACACCGCTGCAAATGGCCTACAGCGCGGCCAAAATCAATGACCCGCTGGAGCTGGCGGGCCTGCGCTTTCCCAACCGCGTGGGCTTGGCCGCCGGCATGGACAAGAACGCCCGCTGCATTGACGGCTTGGGCGCCATGGGTTTTGGCTTTGTGGAAGTGGGCACGGTCACGCCCCTGGCCCAGCAGGGCAACGCCAAGCCGCGCATGTTTCGCCTGCCCCAGGCCCAGGCCTTGATCAACCGCCTGGGGTTCAACAACGAGGGATTGCAAGCCTTTGTGGCCCATGTGCGCGCCGCCCGCTGCCGCCAAACGCCCCAGGGCCGGCAGGGCCTGGTGTTGGGTCTGAACATTGGCAAAAACGGGGCCACCCCCATGGAGCGGGCCGAGGACGACTACCTCATCGCCCTGGAGGGTGTCTACCCCCACGCCGACTACGTGACCGTGAACATCTCCAGCCCCAACACCAAAAACCTGCGCGCCCTGCAAAGCGACGAGGCCATTGATGGCTTGCTGGGCACCCTGGCGGCCAGGCGCCAAGAGCTGGCCCAGGCCCAGGGCAAGCGCGTCCCCTTGTTCGTGAAAATCGCCCCAGATTTGGACGAAACCCAAGTGCGTGTGATCGCCGACGCCCTGCTTCGCCATGGCATGGACGGCGTGGTGGCCACCAACACCACCTTGAGCCGCGAAGCCGTGCAAGGCCAGCTCCATGCCCAAGAGTCTGGCGGCCTGTCGGGCGCGCCTGTGCTGCAAGCGAGCAACCGCGTGATTGCACAGTTCCGCGCCGCGCTGGGCCCGGCCTTTCCCATCATGGGGGTGGGCGGCATCTTGTCGGGGGCTGACGCGGTCTCCAAATTGCAGGCCGGTGCCGATGTGGTGCAAATTTACACAGGCCTCATTTACAAAGGGCCGGCCCTGGTGCGCGAATGCGCCCTGGCCCTGCAGGCCTTTGGCCCGCGAAAGCCCGCTCATGCATGAAAAACTCTCGGTCCCTGACAAAGACGCCATCGCGGCGATGGAGGCCTTTGACAGGCTGGACCTGCCTCACATTGAGCTGGTGGTCAGCGGCGCGCAAGCCGACGCGGCCTGGCAGGCGCTGCACAGCGAGCCCGCCCTGGGCTTTGACACCGAATCCAAGCCCACGTTTGTGCGCGACGAGGTCTCGGACGGCCCGCACATCTTGCAGCTGTCCACCGCCACCACCGGCTATGTGTTCCAGCTCACCGACCCCGCCTGCCGCGCCCGCGTGGCGCAGCTGCTGGAGGCGCCACACATCGTCAAGGCCGGCTTTGGCCTGGGGGACGACAAAAAACGCATCTTGCACAAGCTCGGCGTCTTGCCGCAAAGCGTGCTGGACCTGAACCATGTGTTTCACCAGCGCGGCTGGCGCAAGGACATGGGCGTCAAGGGCGCGGTGGCGGTGCTGTTCCAGCGGCGCTTCATCAAGTCCAAAAAAGTCGCCACCTCCAACTGGGCGCAGCCTCAGCTGACGCCCGCGCAACTGGTGTACGCGGCCAACGACGCCTATGCTGCGATGCGGGTCTACCAGGCGCTGGGCTTGTCCGGTTGAGCGCTTTGTCGCGCCGTGGAACTGTCACATGACGGCCCTTAAAATGGCCATTTTGAGTGGAGTTTGAGTGACATTCCTGGACTGCCTGGCTGGCCTGCCATCAAAAGGCCACGCATGAAGCTGCTGGTCACGGGCGCGGCCGGCTTCATAGGCATGCACACGGCCGAGCGTCTGCTGCAAGACGGCCACGAGGTGGTGGGCCTGGACAATGTCAATGACTATTACGAGGTCAGCCTCAAGCGCGCGCGCCTGGCCCAATTGGCCCGCCACCCCGGCTTTCAGTTCCATGAATTTGGCATTGAAGACGCCGCCCGGCTGCAAGCGCTGTTCAAGGCCGAGCGGCCCCAGCGTGTGGTGCATTTGGCTGCCCAAGCCGGTGTGCGCTACTCCATCAGCCACCCGCAGGCTTACGCAGAATCCAACCTGCTGGGCTTTACCCACGTGCTGGAAGCTTGCCGCCACCACGAGGTGGAGCACCTGGTGTATGCCAGCAGCTCCAGTGTGTACGGCGGCAACACCGAGCTGCCCTTCAGCGAGAGCCAGGCGGTGGACCGCCCCATCAGCTTGTATGCGGCCACCAAAAAAGCCAATGAGCTGATGGCCCACGCCTACAGCCACTTGTTTGGCCTGCCCACCACCGGCGTGCGGCTGTTCACGGTGTATGGCCCCTGGGGCCGGCCCGACATGGCGCCTTTCAAGTTCGCCCGCGCCATTTTGCGGGGCGAAGAGATCGAGGTCTACAACCATGGCCAAAGCCTGCGCGACTTCACCTACGTGGACGACGCGGTCGAGGCCATGGTCCGCCTGCTGCACAAGCTGCCCATCCCGGGCACAGGGCCCGGCTTGGCCAGCGAGTTGGGCCCTTACCGAGTCTTCAACGTGGGCAACGGCCAGCCTGTGGTGCTGACCGACTTCATTGACGCGCTGGAAGCCAGCTTTGGCACACCTTCCAAGCGCAAGCTCATGCCTTTGCAGGCGGGTGACATGAGCGCCACCGCCTGCGACAGCCAGGCACTTTTTGACTGGACGGGCTTTAGCCCCGCCACCCCCATGCCCGAAGGCGTGCAACGCTTTGCCAACTGGTTCACTCAACACTACCCCACCCCATGAAAATCACAATTTTTGGCACTGGTTATGTCGGTTTGGTCACAGGTGCTTGTTTGGCAGATGTCGGGCACAAGGTGCTGTGCATGGACTTGGACGAAGGCAAGATCGCCCGCCTGAAACAAGGGCACATTCCCATTTGGGAGCCAGGCCTGGAGGCCATCGTCAGCCGCAACATGGCCGAGGGGCGCTTGCTGTTTTCCACCGACGCCGCCGAGGCGGTGGCGCATGCCGACATTCAGTTCATTGCCGTGGGCACCCCCCCCGGCGAAGACGGCTCGGCCGACCTGCAGTACGTGCTGGCCGTGGCCAAAAGCATTGCCAGCCACATGGGCGGCTACAAGCTCATCGTCAACAAGTCCACCGTGCCCGTGGGCACGGCCGACAAGGTGCACCAGCGCGTCAGCCAGGTGTTGGCCGAGCGCGCCCAGGCCCTGCCCTTTGACGTGGTGTCCAACCCCGAGTTCCTCAAAGAAGGCTCGGCCGTGGCCGACTTTCAAAAGCCAGACCGCATCATTGTGGGCACCGAGTCGTCCCAGGCCAAGGCGCTGATGCAAGAGCTCTACGAGCCCTTCAACCGCAACCACCAGCGCACCTTGTTCATGGACGTGAAAAGCGCCGAGCTCACCAAATACGCCTCCAACGCCATGCTGGCCGCGCGCATCAGCTTCATGAACGAGCTGGCCAACCTGTCTGAGCTGCTGGGCGCTGACATCGAAGAGGTGCGCCGTGGCATGGGGGCCGATCCACGCATTGGCTACCAGTTCATTTACCCCGGCTGCGGCTATGGCGGCAGCTGCTTTCCCAAAGACGTGCGCGCGCTCGAGCGCATGGCGCACGAGCAAGGCTACGAGGCGCAAATGATGAGCGCCATCGAGGCCATCAACAACCGCCAAAAGCACCGCCTCTTTGACAAGCTCGCCGCGCAGCTGGGCGGCGCAGACAAGCTGCAAGGCCAAACCATTGCCCTGTGGGGCCTGGCTTTTAAGCCCAACACCGACGACATGCGCGAAGCACCCAGCCGCACGCTGATGGAGTCGCTCTGGCAAGCCGGCGCCCGGGTGCAGGCTTTTGACCCGGTGGCCATGGAAGAAACGCACAAGATTTACGGCGAACGCGCTGACCTGCTGCTGACCAAAGACAAATACGCCGCTTTGGCCGGTGCCCAGGCCCTGGTGATTTGCACCGAATGGCAGCAGTTTCGCGCGCCCGACTTTGACGAAATGGCCACCCGCTTGGCCACCAAAACCATTGTGGACGGCCGCAACTTGTACTCGCCCGACAAGCTCCAGGCCGAGGGCTGGACCTACCTGTCCATAGGGCGGCCCTCAGGTCTTTGACAGCCCGCATGCCCCACCTGCGCCCGCCTGAAGACCCGGACAGCCCCAGGCCTGCGAGCTCACGCCTGAAGCAAACCGTGCGCGTGGCGCTGCCGCTGGCTCTCTTGTGGCTGGCTTGGGAGTGGCTGCTCCAACACGCCGACCTCAGCCAGCTGTGGCAGCAGGCCAGCCGTTTGCCCGCCTGGGCCTGGCTGGCCGCAGGCTGCGCCCTGTTGGCGGGCCACGGCCTGCGCGCTGTGCGCCTGCAGCGTGAGTGGCGGCACCTGCGGCCGGTGGGGCTGGCGCTGTGCCTGCGCTTGGTGCTCACGCACAACGCGGCTGTCATTTTGATGCCGCTGCGCTCAGGCGAGGCAGGCTACCTGTGGTTGGTCCAGCGCCATTGGGGCGTGGGCTGGCGCGAGTCGGGCATGAGTCTCTTGCGCTGGCGATTGCAAGACGCTGCCGT
>CANHKH010000323.1 GCA_947460165.1 Comamonadaceae bacterium | reverse complement strand
TTTCGAACCCGTTGCCCACACGCACAAGAGCGCTGCGCGCAAGAGGTGCCCGTGCTGCGCCCCACCGATGCCAGCGCCAGCCACCTGGTGGCCTGCCATTTTTGGGAACAGATTGAGGCGCCCCAGACCATGGCGCAGGCGCCGGCCGTGAACGAGCGCTTGCTCAGGCTGCAACAGGCGTTTGGCGGGGCGGGCCCTGGCGCGTTGCCTCTGGGGATGTCGGGCTGAGTTTGCAAGCTCGGCCCCCTTGGGTGTGTTCCTTGTGTATTTGTTCAATCAGTGGTGGTTTTTGTTTTTAATCGTCAAAGGAAAATAGCAATGAAGAAAAAGCTTCTCATGGCCTTGGCGCTGGCGGCCAGCTTCGCGGCCCAAGCCCAAACCCTGCGCATTGGTCTGGCCGAAGACCCCGATGTGCTGGACCCCACCCTGGCCCGCAGCTTTGTGGGCCGCATTGTGTTTTCAGCCTTGTGCGACAAGCTCCTAGACATCGACGAAAAGCTCAACCCCGTGCCGCAGCTGGCCACCTCTTTTCAGTGGGCGGCCGACAACAAGTCGCTGACCCTCAAGCTGCGCTCGGGCGTGACTTTTCACGACGGTGAAAAGTTCGATGCCGCTGCCGTCAAGTTCAACATTGAGCGCCACAAAACCCTGGCCGGCTCCAACCGCCGTGGCGAGTTGGCGCCTGTGACCACCGTGGACGTGATCGACGAGCTGACCGCCCGCATCAACCTGAGCGCGCCGTTCTCGCCGCTCTTGACCGTGCTGGCCGACCGCGCAGGCATGATGGTCTCGCCCAAGGCCGCGCAGGCCAACCCCACGGCTTTTGGCGCCAAACCGGTGTGCTCTGGCCCTTTCAAGTTTGCCGAGCGCGTGGCGCAAGACCGCATTGTGTTGGAGCGCTTTCCCAACTACTGGAACAAGGCTCAGATTCACTTTGACAAGGTGGTTTACCTGCCCATCGTGGACGCCACGGTGCGCCTGGCCAACCTGCGGTCTGGCCAGCTCGACTTGATCGAGCGTGTCGCGCCTTCGGATGTGGCCTCCATCAAAAAGGACAGCAAGCTGTCCATGTCGCGCATCACCGAGCTGGGCTACCAGGGCATCACCATCAACACCCGCAAGGGCGATGGCAGCAACCCGCTGGCCCAAGACCGCCGCGTGCGCGAAGCCTTTGAGCTCTCGCTGGACCGTGCAGGCATTGTGCAAGTGGCCATGGACGGTGAAGCCATTCCAGGCAACCAGTGGGTGCCGCCCACCAACCAGTTTTACGCCAAAAACGTGCCCATCCCCAAGCGTGATGTGGCCCGCGCCAAGGCCTTGCTCAAAGAAGCCGGCATCCCCAACCCGACCTTCACGCTGATGACGCCCACCACGTCTGACGGCCAGCGCGTGGCCCAGGTGGTGCAAGCCATGGCCAAAGAAGCGGGCTTTAACGTGAAGATTCAGTCCACTGAATTTGCCACCTCCTTGAACCTGGCCGACAAAGGCCAGTTTGACGCTTATGTGCTGGCCTGGAGCGGCCGGGCCGATCCAGACGGAAACCTCTTCAGCTTTTACGGCTGCAAGCAACCCCTGAACTACAGCGGCGAGTGCCGCCCCCTGTGGGACGACTTGCTCAACCGCTCGCGCAACACGCTGGACACCTCGGGCCGCATCAAGGTGTTTGCCACCTTGGCCGCTGAAGCTGCCCAAGAAATCCCCATTGTTTACCTCTACCACCGCAACTGGTTGTGGGCCCACAACAAAAAGCTGACCGGCTTGAGAACCATCCCTGACGGCCTGGTGCGCGTGCAGGGCGTGAAGATGTAAGCACCTTGCTGAGTGCGCCTCGTGAGGCGGTCGCCCAACTTTGCGGCGACCGCTTCTCTTTTACCCAATGCGCGACCTGAATTTGCAGTGAGCACATGCTGAACTATTTCCTCAAACGGCTGGCCGCCTTGGTGCCCACCGTGTTTTTTGTCACCCTCATCATTTTTGGGCTGCAGCAGCTGCTGCCCGGTGATGCGGCCTTGATCTTGGCCGGCGAGGAGCAAGACCCCGAGGTCATTGCCTACCTGCAAAAAAAGATGCACCTCGACGAGACGCTGCCGGTGCGCTATGCCTACTGGATAGGCGGGGTGCTGCAGGGCGACTTGGGCGAGTCGCTGCGCATTCAAGAGCCGGTCTTGTCGCTCATCAAAGACAAGCTGCCCGTCACGCTGCAGCTGGCAGGCATGGCCATGGTCATTGCGCTCTTGGTGGGTATTCCGGCGGGCATTGTGTCGGCCGTGGGCAAAGACTCGGCCTGGGACTATGTGGCCAACATGGTGGCTTTGTGGGGGCTGTCCACACCCAATTTTTGGCTGGGTATTTTGCTGATTTTGTTGTTTTCGGTCTCGCTGGGCTGGCTGCCTGCGTCGGGCTATGTCTCGCCCTTTGAAGACCTGTGGGGCAACCTGGCAGCCATGATCATGCCGGCCTTTGTCTTGGGCAACGGCATTGCCGCCGTGCTCATGCGCCACACCCGCAGCGCCATGCTGCAGGTGCTGAGCGCCGACTACGTGCGTACCGCCAGAGCCAAAGGCCTGGGCGAGCGCACTGTGGTGCTCAAGCACGGGCTGCGCAACGCCATGACGCCCATCATCACCCTGGGGGCGCTGGAGTTTGGCACGCTGCTGTCGGGCGCGGTGCTCACCGAGCAGGTGTTTTCCATCCCCGGCTTTGGCAAGCTCATTGTGGATGCGGTGTTCAACCGCGACTACGCGGTGATTCAAGGCGTGGTGCTGTTCACCTCCAGCGTCTACATCTTGCTCAACCTCATGGCAGACATGGCGTATTTCCTTGTCAACCCGCGTCTGCGAGGCTAAGCCATGACTGCATTGATGTCTCCTGCTGCGATTTCTCCCGTGATTGAGGCGCGTGAGGCCAGCCCGGCCCAGCGCGCCTGGCGCCGCTTGCTGCGCCGCCGTGGCGCCATGCTGGGCCTTTTCTTTGTGGTGTTCTTTGTGCTGATGGCGATTTTTGCGCCACTCATCGCCCCTTATGACCCGATTGCCACCAGTTGGAGCGCGGTGCGCAAGGCACCCAGCTGGGAGTACCTCTTTGGCACCGACGAAATTGGCCGCGACGTGTTGTCGCGCATCATTTGGGGCGCCCAAGCGTCTTTGATGGCGGGGTTGGTGTCGGTGAGCATTTCCATGGCGCTGGGCATCCCGATTGGCCTGTTGGCCGCCTACCTGGGCGGCTGGACCGACAGCTTGATTTCGCGCTTCACAGACGCCATGCTGGCCGTGCCCTTTTTGATTTTGGCCATTGCCCTGTCGGCCTTTTTAGGCCCCAGCTTGGGCAACGCCATGATCGCCATTGGCGTGTCGGCCATGCCGGTCTTCATTCGCCTGACGCGGGCCCAAGTCATGGCCGTCAAGGTGGAAGACTACATCGAGGCCGCGCGCGCCGTGGGCAACCCGCACTGGCGCATTGCGCTGCGCCACATCTTGCCCAATGTGCTGCCGCCACTCATTGTGCAAGCCACCTTGTCGATTGCGGCGGCCATCATTGCCGAGGCCAGCTTGTCCTTTTTGGGCCTGGGCCAGCAGCCGCCCGCGCCCAGCTGGGGCAGCATGCTCAACACCGCCAAAAACTACATGGACAACGCCCCCTGGATGGCCGTGTGGCCTGGTTTGTCTATTTTCTTGTTGGTCCTTTCTTTCAACTTGTTGGGCGACGGTTTGCGCGACGCCCTGGACCCCCGTCAAAAGTGAATTTTTATGCTTGATTTCGACGCTCTGCACTACCCCTACGCCTCTCGCCGCAACGCGGTCTACGCCAAGCGCGGCATGGTGGCCACTTCGCAGCCGCTGGCCGCGCAGGCCGGCTTGAATGTGCTTCAAGCGGGCGGCAACGCCATTGATGCGGCCATTGCCGCCGCTGCCGCGCTCACCGTGGTGGAACCCACGGCCAATGGCATAGGCGGCGATGCCTTTGCGCTGGTGTGGCACCAGGGCCAAATGCACGGCTTGAACGCCAGCGGCCCGGCGCCCATGGGCATGACGCTGGACAAAGTCACCGCCCTGGGCCACACCGAGGTGCCCAAGTACGGCCCGCTGGCCGTGACCGTGCCCGGCACACCCGCCGCGTGGGCCGCGCTGGCCGAGCGCTTTGGCCGCCTGCCGCTGACCACCTCCATGGCCGGCGCCATAGAGCTGGCGCAAGAAGGTTTCCCCGTCTCACCCTCGGTGGCCTTTGCCTGGCAGCAGGCCACGGCCGTGTTCCGCCAGCATTTCAAAGACGATCACTTCAAGCACTGGTTTGATACCTTCGCCCCCGAGCGCGCGCCCGTGGCCGGTGAGCGTTGGCGCTCCGAAGGCCATGCCCGCACCCTGCAGGCCATTGCCGAAACCGGCGCGCAGAGCTTTTACCGTGGTCCGCTGGCCGAACAAATCAGCGCTTTTGTGCAGTCTGCGGGTGGCTACTTGAGCACCCAAGACCTGGCCGATTACCGAGTGGATTGGTGCCAACCCATCAGCACCCACTACCGGGGCTACGACGTGTGGGAAATCCCGCCCAATGGCCACGGC
>CANHKH010000322.1 GCA_947460165.1 Comamonadaceae bacterium | reverse complement strand
GACATTGAGCAAGGCCCGCCAAGGGCTGATGGTCTTGTCACTGGCCGCGGCCAGCGCCACATTTTCTTGGATGCTGATGTCACGCAAAGGCCGTACCAATTGCTGCGACAAAGACATGCCGCGTTGGGTGCGTTTGTGAATGGGCAAGCCGTTGAGTGATTCGCCGCCCAGCCACACACTGCCCTCGGTGGGTTGCACCACACCAATGATGGCGCGCATCATGGTGGTCTTGCCAGCGCCATTGGGGCCAATCAAGCCCAGCAAATCACCTGGGTGGACATCGAAGGACACATCGTCGACGGCGGTCAAGCCGCCGAAACGCACGGTGACCCCGTTCACTTGCAGCAGCGGGGAACTGGAGGTAGGAAGGTTCACTTTTCCCCCCTGTTGGGCAACGATGTAGTCGGGAAAAAGCGTGCTGCCAAACCCGCCATACCGCCTGGCGAGAATCGCATCATGACAAACAGCAGTCCGCCATACACCAACAATTTGTAATCGCCGATCACCTGAAACCAGGCCGGCAGCACAGACAGCAATGCCGCGGCAAGGATCACGCCTGGCACAGAGCCAATGCCGCCAAAAACCACCATGGACAACACAGTGATGGACTCGACAAAGCCAAAACTCTCCGCACCGATGAAGGTCAGGTGGTAGGTGTAAAAAGCGCCTGACAGGCCCGCCAGAGCGGTGCCCATGGCAAAAGCCGCCAGCTTGTAGCGCGGCACGTCAATGCCCAGCACCCGCATGGTGTCCTCGTCTTCGGCAATGCCGTTGAACACCCGCCCCATCCAGCAGCGCTGGATGTACACACTGAGCGCCGCCACGCCCGCACACACGAGCAAGGCCAGGGCCATGAAGCCCACACGGCCCAGTCCATGGTCAGGTATCGACGAAATACCCAACTCGCCGCCCAAAAACTCCTGCTGGCGAACAATGCCCACAAAAAGAAACCCCACGCCCATGGTCGTGATGGCCAGAAAGTCGGCGCGCACCCGCAATGAAGCCAGCCCCACAACCACGCCCAGAAGGCCCGCCAAGACCATGGACACAGGCAGCGTCGCGAGAAACGGCCATCCGGCTTTTCCCAGCATGGCAGCGGCGTAAGCGCCTATGCCCTGAAAGGTGGCATGCCCCAGACTGATCTGGCCGCAAAACCCAGTGATCAAATTCAGTGAGAGTGCAAACATCACGGCAATGGCCATGGTCGTGATCATTGAAATTTCGTAGTTCATGGTGTGTCCTTTGGGCTCAGCTGCGGGCAAACAAGCCCTGCGGACGCACCATCAGCACCGCAATCAAAAAGGCAAACGCGATGGCATTGCGGTCAAGAATGTCGCCAAGGTAAATGGTGCCAAAAGCCTCAATGACACCCAGCAGCAGCGCCGCCGCCAGCGTGCCGGGCACCGAGCCCAGCCCGCCCAGCACGATGATCGCCAGGGCTTTGTAAGAGGGCACGCTGCCCATGGTGGGCTCCACCAAATTGTTCAACAGAGCGACCCAAACGCCCGCAAACCCTGCCAAAGCCGAGCCCACGAAAAAGTTGATGTCGCGCACTTTGCGCAAAGAAATGCCAAACGATTGCGCCATTTGCGGGTCAGAGACCGTGGCTTGACAGGCAATACCTATCCGGGTGCGGGCCTGGAGCCAAGCCAGCACACCGATGAGGCAGGCCGTGCTGACCATCACCAGTATCTCGGCCAGCTTGAATTGAAGCCCCCAGCCCAGCACAAATTGCTGCTGCAAGGCCGGCTGGGTAAAAGACATGCCCTGCGCACCAAAAATGATGCGAAAAGCTTCTTCGGAAGCGATGAACAAGCCAATGGAAGCAATCAGCGCCACAAAGGGCGGCTTGCTGAGCAAGGGCTGGTAGGCCAATCGGAACATGGCCACGCCACCAAAGCCTGCCACCAGGGCGGCCATCAAGAAGCCCAAGGCCAAGCTGCCACTGGCGTTGCACACCAACACACCGACATACCCACCGAGCGTGAACAGCGCCGCGTGCGCCACATGAAGAATGCGCAAAAGACCATACACCAAGGTCAGCCCCAGCGCCACAAGGGCGTAGATGCTGCCTTGAATCAGGCCCTGCGCGACGAGTTCAATCGCAAGCATGCTGGTGTTCCTGGCTTATTTGGCTTTGGTCGGCGGGGCCAGCAACACAGGGTCTGAAATGACCGAATGGCGGCGGAAGGCTTTGTCTTTGACGATTTGCACCTGGATGTCTTTTTTCACTTCGTGCAGGTCATTGAATTCCAGCTTGCCAATGGGCATGTCGTAGCTGCCCGACGCGATCGCGTCGCGCAACGCAGCACCGCCTTTGCCACCCGACTTTCTCAAGCCCTCAATCGCCACGGCTGTGGCCGTGAAGGAGGAAGCGGCCACCATGTCGGCCCCCAAGTTGGTGGCTTTGCGGTAATCGGCCAGAAAAGCGATGGTGGCGGGCGCGGTGGAATCCCGGTCCAAAGATGTGGTGATGTAGGTTCCCTCAGAGGCGGGCCCCGCAATTTCAATGAACTTGTCGGAGTCATAGCCCTCTTGGCCAATGATGGGTGCGGTCACACCGGCAGCGCGCAGCTGGCTGACCAATGGCCCTGCTGTGAAAAAGTAGCCGGAGGCGTAAATGATCTCTGGGTTGTCGGATTTGATCTTGCTCACCAGAGGGCCAAACTGGCGATCGGCCATGAGGTATTCGTATTCATTGATGATGCTGAGCCCGAGTTTGGGTGCAGCATCCTTGAATCCTGCTGCGAGCGCCTGACCAAAATCGTTCTTCAAGGTGACCAGCAAAACCCTTTTCTTGCCCAAGGTTTGCACCAGCTTGGCACCGCCACGGCCTTGCACTTCACCCATGGCGGAGACCCGAAACATGTAGTCGCCAGCCAAGGTGATGTCTGGATGGATGGCGTAAGCCACGACATAGGGAATCTGGGCGCGTTGGAAAATGGTGGCGGCTGCGCGTGTAGAGCCCGAATAGGAGCCTGACACAGCCACCACCACGTTGTCTTTTTCAACCATTCTTGTGGCAGATGGGACGGCCTCCTTGGCCGTGGCCTGATCGTCATACACCACCAGTTCTATTTTTTGACCCGCGACGCCGCCCTTGGCATTGGCTTGGGCAACGGCCAACTTGGCCCCCTCCAGCGCTGATTTGCCGTCCGCTGCGGCAAAACCCGTCAGTGGCACGTTAAAGCCGACCTTGAGTTGCGCCCAAGCGGGCGAAGCAGACATCGCCACCGCAGCAGCGACGGACAGTAAAGTAAAACGGGCGTTGCGCAAATTCATGGTCAAGTCCTTTCAGGTGATGGCGTTGCTTTGAAGTCGATTTTTCAAAGCGGGTAAGGCTGCAGGTTTTGTATAGACAAATAAAAGCTTTATGAAAATGTTGTCTATACAACTGTGCAAGCCCCAATGTAGTTAGAGCTAAGATTCATGTCAATGCCTGACACAGCAAGCGCGGGAAAACACCTAAAAAAATGCCCAAAACAACTTTGCCAACCAAACGCCAACCCGCCTACCAAGCCATCAAGGACCATGTGTTGTCCAAGATCCGTGAGGGGGCGTGGACCGATGGCGACGCCATACCTGCCGAAGAAAGCTTGGCACGTGAATTTGGTGTGTCGCGCATGACGGTCAACCGCGCTATTCGGGAGTTGTCAGACGAGCAAATCGTCAAACGCATTCAAGGCTCAGGTACCTACGTGGCGCAGCACAAGTACCAATCGACGCTGGTTGAAATCCGAAACATTGCCGACGAGATTGCAGCTCGCGGCCATCAACACCGCAGTGAACTCCACTGCCTTGAGCGCGTCAAAGTCGGTGAAGTGCTGGGCCGACAATTTGGCTTGAAAGCTAGCCAAATGGTGTTTCACTCGGTGGTGGTTCACTTTGAAAATGAGCAGCCCATCCAGGTGGAGGACAGGCATGTCAACCCCAGTGTGGCCCCGGACTACATGGCGCAAGACTTCAGCAGCTTGACACCCAATGCCTACCTCATGCGCACAGCGCCATTGCAGGGCGTGCGCTTTGACATTGAGGCCTGCTTGCCACCCCTGCACATCACGGAAATGCTGAACATTCCCGCCACTGAGCCGTGCTTGGTGTTGCACCGGCAAACCCAATCGATGGGGCAGGTGGCATCGGTGGCCATGCTGTGGCACCCGGCTTCACGCTACCGATTTACGGGTCATTTTTGAGGCCCAGGCCAAGCCAGCCAATGGGTCAATCGAGCCCGGGCCTTGGCCTGAATGGACCTGGCACGGCTTGACTTGAGCTCACTTGGCCATGATGCCGCCGTCTATCGGTATGGTGGTTCCGGTCATGAAGCTGGACGCTGGGGAGCAAAGCAGCAGGACCAGGCCCTTGAGTTCCTCTGGTTGGGCGATGCGGCCCAGGGGCACCATGGAGGCAAACTCGGCCGCCACTTCGGGCTGGCGGATGCGGCCGTTGGCGATGTGGGTGCGAAACGGGCCCGGCGCGATGCCGTTGACCATCACGTTGTAAGGCGCCATTTCCATGGCCGCCTGCCGCACCAGGTTCACCACGGCGGCCTTGGTCGCGGTGTAGGCATAGCCGCACAT
>CANHKH010000321.1 GCA_947460165.1 Comamonadaceae bacterium | reverse complement strand
TGGTGAGCGAGCGCGGCCAGCTCATGCCCAGCTTGGCCCTGGGCGTAGAGCGCTACCTGCACGACAGCCGCCAGCGCTGGCGGGCTGCGGGGGTGGGATGAAGGCGACCCAGCGCAAGCTCACGGAAAAAGAGCGCTGCTAAGATTCGCCCACGATGAGATGTTTGCGGTCCGTGCTTGTAGCCCGTTGGGTGCTGGTCTGGTTCGCCCTGTTCACAGGGGCGGGCATGGCCTCGCCCTTGATTCAGCCCTCGTCGTGGCAAATGGTGTGCTCGGCCTCCAAGGGCATGACCATGGTGGCGGCCGACGGCCAAAGCACCGAAGCGCTGCCAGGCTTGCACATGGAATGCCCGCTGTGCTCGGGCGCCACCGTGCCGCCGCCAGCCCTGCACAGCCCGCACATCCAACCGAGTACGCTGGCCCATGCGCTGCAGCCTGTGGCGGCGGCGCACATCGCCAGCGCCACCGCGCCGCCCCTGCCCTCTCGGGGCCCCCCGTCGATCTGAGCTGAACCGATCGCCTCTGGGCGATCTGCCGTGAACGCCTGAGGCTTGGCCTCCATGCGTCCACTCTCGCGTGCCTCGCACGCTTTCAGCCGGATTGTTTGTCATGACCTCCCCTTTCTTATTCAGCCCCCTGGGCCTGGCCATGGCCAGCCTGATGCTCTCCCCCAGCACCTGGGCCCAAACCCTTCTTGAAACCGTGGTGATCTCAGGCTCTCGCGCCGAGACCCAGTTGTCCCAGACCCCCGCCTCGATTGGCTCGGTCTCGCGCAAGCAATGGGACAAAGACGCGCCCAAGTCGGTGGGCGAGATCATCAACCGCATCCCCGGCGTGTTCTGGAACGACCTGGGCAACGAGCAACACAGCATGGGCATTCGCCAGCCCATCAGCACCAACTCGGTCTACCAATACCTGGAAGATGGCATCCCCATTCGGCCCTTGGGTGTGTTCAACCACAACGCACTCAACGAAATCAACATGAATGGCGCCGGCGGCGTCGAAGTGGTCAAAGGCGCAGCGTCCTCGCTGTACGGCAGCAACGCGGTGGGCGGCGCGGTCAATTTCCTCACGCTCCAGCCCTCGCGCACGCCCTCAGGCTATGCGGGCATTCGCCACGACCACACCGATGGTTTCACCCGGGTGGACTCTGGCGCCAGCAACACCTGGGGCCCTCTGGGCCTGCGCTTTTCACACTACAGCTCCAGGCGAGATCAAAACAACTGGGCGCAATACCGCGGGGGCAAAAAAGACTCGTTCACGCTGCGTGGCGACTATGACCTGGGCGGCTCGTCTTGGCTCAAAACCTCTTTGGTGCATACCGATCTGGACACCGACACCACCGGCAACCTGAGCGAGGCGGATTTCCGCAGCAACCCGGGCAAAAGCATCAACACCTTCAGCTGGCGCAAAGACAAGGCCACACGCGCCAATGTCGCCTGGGAATCCGAAACCCTGCCCGGTGGCATGACCACGGCCACCTTGTTTGCCCGCACCAATGACCATGGCCAGTTGCCCAGCTACACCATCAACTCCTGCAGAGCGAGCGGTGCCACGGCCAACGCAGTGACTTGCCCCACCAGCGTCAAAGGCACGCTCAACAACAACCGTGTGAACTCCCTGGGCCTGGACCTCAAACATGTGCAGCAACTCGATGGCTTGAATGCGCGCCTGGTCTCGGGTGTTTACATCGACAGAAGCACCAACAGCTATGTTTCGGACAACCTGTCGGTCACGCGCACAGGCAGCGTCAACACCAGCTATGTGGTGAACAGCTTGACCAACCCCTTGGGTGTGCGTGACTATCAAACGCAAATTGCAAATGACGCTCTGTTTGCGCAGCTGGAGCTCTCGCCAGCCAAGGACTGGCGCGTGGTGGCCGGAGGCCGCTATGACAGCATCAGCTATGACTTCAAGAACAATTTGACGCCAGGCGCCAACTACGGCGCAGCCAACGAGCTGCGCCGCTTTTCTCGTTGGAGCCCCAAGGTCGGTGCCACCTGGGCCTTGGCCCCAGCCACCAGCGCGTATGTGAACTTCAGCCAAGGCTTTACGCCGCCCGAAGTGAGCGAGCTTTATGGCAAAACGGCCACGCCCCAGCTCAAGCCTGCGGTCTATGAAAACCGCGAAGTGGGCCTGCGTTCAGACCTGGGCCAGGGCCTCAAGCTCGATGCGGCGCTCTACGAATTGCAAGGCCGCGACACCATCGTGTCTTACGCCTTTAACGAGAACGAAAGTGAAAATCGCAACGCCGGTCGCACCCGCAGCCGTGGCCTCGAAGTGGCGCTGAACCAAGACAAAGGCGCCTGGGATTGGCGGGTGGGCGCCCATGTGGCTGACCACGACTACCTGGCTTACCAAGTCAGCCCCACGCTGAATTACTCCGGCAAGACCATGAAGGCCGCACCCAACCAGACCCTGCATGCGCAGCTGGGCTGGAAGTTCATGCCGGCCTCGCGCCTGGCCCTGGGCGTGGTGCACCTGGGCAGTTACTGGATGGATGACGCCAACACCACGCGCTATGCGGGCCACACCTTGCTGAACCTGCACGCCAGTCACCAGTTGCAAGGTCAGTGGGAGCTGTGGGGGCAAGTGCGCAACCTCACCGACAAGCGCTATGCCGACACCGCCAGCCGCTCGGGCAGCAGCAATTCATACGGACCCGGGGCGCCACGCAGCGTGATGCTGGGCCTGAGCAAGTCCTTTGGCGCTCGGTGATCCAGCATGAGCACCTCCCCCATGACCACCTCCGCCCCAACCCAGGCCCGCCGACGCAGCTTGCTGTGGCGCCTTCATTTGTGGTCGGCCTTGCTGGCCAGCCCGTTTGTGCTGGTGGCTTGCTTGACCGGCTTGCTCTATGTGTTCACGCCGCAGATTGAACACCACCTGCACGGACACCTGGACACCGTGCCCGCGCAAGCGTCGGCCAAACCGCTGGACCAGGCGGTGCAAGCGGCCCGTCAGGCGGCGCCCCAGGGCTGGAGCCTGCATTCGGTGGTGCCCGCATTTGAGGCGGACGACAGCCATCGTGTGGCCTTCACGCCACCCGCGCAAGACAAAGCCCAGGCCGGCGGACACGGTGGCCATGGCGGCCATGGGGCCAGTGCCGGTGCGGCCCCCGCCAAGCCGCAGTTTTTGCGGCCCAATTTCGGCATCCCAACGCGTGCCATGGTGGTCTATGTCAACCCCTACACCGCCGAGGTGCTGGGCCAGCTCAAGGAATCTGAGCGCTTTGCCAACTGGGCGCGAAAGCTGCATGCCCATTTGCTGCAAGGCGAGAGCTGGCGCTGGATGATCGAGTTGGCCGCCAGCTGGACGCTGGTGATGCTGGTGTCCGGTGTTTTTCTGTGGTGGCCGCGCCAAGGCCAGTCGGGCTTGCCCCAGGCCCGCGCCCAAGGTCGGCTGGCCTGGCGACAGTGGCATGCGTTCACAGGTGTGGCACTGGGCTTGGTCAGCGTGGTGATGGTGGCCACCGGCCTGACCTGGAGTCAGAACGCGGGCAGCCAGATCAAGTGGGCACGCGATGCCACGGGCCAGGCCCCGCCACGCATTCCGGCAAGCTTCAAGTCCACCGTGACCGAGGGCGCCACACCCTTGAGCTGGGCGCAGGCCGTGCAGGCTGTGGAGCGTCAAGCCCCGCAGGTGCGCATGATGGTCATGGCCCCCCAAGGCCCTGAGGGGGTCTGGCGCGCCAACCAGATGGACAGGGGCGATCCAAGCAAGCGCTTTGATTTGCTGATGGACGCCTACTCCGGGCAAAAGCTTTACTTCAGCGGCTGGTCGGAGCAAACCTTTTTTGGCAAAGCCACGGCCATAGGCATTCCGTTTCACCGGGGTGAATTCGGTCTGTGGAACCAGGTGCTGCTGTTCGTCTTTGGCGCGGGCATCTTGTTTTCCATGGTCTCGGGCTGGGTCATGGTGTTCAAGCGCCTGCGGGCCGGCCTGCCCCTGTGGCCCAGCGTCCTGCCCGGCGCCTGGAAAAGCGTGAGCCCTTGGGCCTGGCTGGGCAGCTTGCTGGCCCTGCTGGCCATGCCGGTGTTGGCCCTGAGCGCCTTGCTGCCCTTGTTGGCTGAAGGGCTGTGGGCCTGGCGCGCTCGGGCAGTTGCCAAGTCAGCCAGCACGCGCTAAGACGGGGCCCAGGCAGTGGGCCTTGACTGGGATGGCCACCGCCGAGAGGCTGTTTTCGGGCGATCCCTCGATCATGCGCTCAGAGCGGAGAGGTAGACCCGCGTGTTGCGCGACTGGTCCACGGTGCGCCGCTTTGTAGTGCTGATCGACATGCGCTCGCGGTACACCTTGATGCGAAGGTGGGCTGAGGGGATAGCGTCAAAAAAATCCCCGAATTTCTCCCTCCCCCTCTGGGGGAGGGCCGGGGTGGTGGCACCGCGTGGCACCACCGTTGCCTCAGGCGTGCCCCCCTCCCCATCCCTCCCCCCAAAGGGTGGAGGGGGCCAAGAAAAAGTCCCCGAATCTCTCCCTCCCCCCCTGGGGGGGCCGGGGTGGGGGCATCGCGTGGCACCACCGTTGCCTCAGGCTCGCCCTGTCAACGGCCTTTCACCGGAATAACCACCGCCCGGTCCACCGCCACGGCCGTGACGCTGTTCTGCGGC
>CANHKH010000320.1 GCA_947460165.1 Comamonadaceae bacterium | reverse complement strand
TGTTCTACGACCTCACCACCCTACGCGCTGCGGGCTTGAGCCAGCAAGACAAAGATGTGTGCAAGTACGGCATGGCCAAGGAGGGCGTTATTGCCCGCCAGTTCATGCTCGGCGTGGTGCACACAGCCGAGGGCCTGCCGATCTGCATCTCAATCCACTCTGGCGAGCCAGCAGCGGCGGCGAAACAATGCATTGAAGTGGCGCTCATACCCCGGACTGCCGTTCTGACAAGGAGAGAATTTCAACCTAATAGCAAAGTAATTTTTAATACAATACCAAAGTATATTTCAGATCAATGGTAAAGTAAATTTCGCAAAAATACCAAAGTGAATTTATGAACGCATCACGTGGCAAGTCCAAGGGTAATCCGACGCTCGTAGCTGCACTAAAAACGCTCAAGCGGCTTCAGGAAAAACACGACGGCGTTGTTCAAGCCTCGGACCTCAAGGACAACGAACAGCGCATCCTGTTGGTCGAAACAGGATTTTTAAAGCCCGTGATGAAGGGGTGGTACATCTGCAGCAGCCCAAGCGACAACGATGCAGACAGCACAGGGTGGTATGCATCTTTTTGGGCCTTCGTTTCAGGCTACCTGGGCAAGCGCTTTGGCAAGCGGTACTGCTTGAATCCTGAAACATCACTGATGCTCCACACCGGCAACACCACCGTACCCAGACAAGTCACATGTGTCACGATCGACAGCGGTACAGCCAAGGTGGATTTACCCTTCGATACCTCACTGCTTGTCTATCCGGAAAAAAACCGGGTTCCCAGTGGACGCGTAGCAGTCCGTGGCCTGCAAGTCTGGCCAGTTGCTGAGGCTTTGTGCCTGGTCGGACCTTCGTTCTTCGTGAACAACCCACGTGAGGCCGAGATCGCTCTGGCCACCATCCGTCATGCCTCCGAATTGCTGCCGACGCTGTTGGCTGGCGACAAGATGGTGACGGCAGCAGGCAGGCTGGCGGCTGCATTCAACTTTGTCAAACGCCCTGACGAGGCCGAGCACATCCAGAAGGCTTTCGCCAAGCTCAGGATCACGCTCAAACTGGTCAACCCCTTTGAATTGGCCGAGCCCACCATTACGCCGAGCAAGGAGCGTTCTCCTTATGTGCTGCGCCTGCGATCGATGTGGGCCGGGTGGCGCCAGGATGTGATCAAAGTCTTCCCACCCGCACCAGGCATCAAGAAACAGGGTGCCGGCTATCTGGCACAGGTCGACGAGCGCTACGTCTCTGACGCCTACAACTCTCTGTCCATCGAAGGCTATCGCGTCACCGACGAGTTGATCGAGCGCGTGGCCAGCGGTGACTGGAATCCAAATGGCGACCCAGAACACAACAGGACCAGAGACGCGTTGGCAGCAAGGGGCTATTACCAGGCCTTCCAGGCAGTCAAGGAAAGCATTGGCAAGGTACTGACGAAGGACAACGCCGGTCTTGTGGTCAAGCGAGATCACCACGAGTGGTATGCCGAACTGTTAGTCGCATCTGTGACTGCAGGCATCGTCGAAGCCGGTCAGCTCACTGGTTATCGACGTGGTCCGATTTTTATCCGCAACTCGATGCACACACCGCTGCCCAGTGATGCCTTGCTGGATTCACTGGAAACGCTGTGGGACTTGCTGGAAGCAGAACCTGAGGCCAGCGTTCGCGCCGTGCTTGGGCACCACCTCTTCGTCTTCATACATCCGTACTTCGATGGCAACGGCCGCGTCGGTCGCTTCCTGATGAACACACTGCTGGCATCTGGCGGCTACCCATGGACTGTGATTAGGATGAGCCGCCGAGATGTCTACATGAAGGCACTGGAAGCAGCGAGTGTCAAAGGCCAAATCACGCCATTGGCCGAGTTCATCGCTCAAGAGATGAATGAATGGTCGCCAAAGCGAGAGGACAAGGCCCCGACGAAAAGCGCAACATGCTAGACACACACTGCGCTGAATTCGTCGGGCGCTGAATACTGACCGCCGTCGTCCCGGACGACATCTACGCGTCAATGCGGGAGCTCAGCCGCACCTTGGGCGCGGGTCCTTGGTTTCTGCGTGAGCCAGGCGTGTTCCCAAACCAGCTCGACCAGGGCCAGCCCTCCACCAAGGCGCTGGCCATTGCCATGGGTTATGACGGCGACATGCAGATCGAGATCATCAAGCAGCTCGATGGCTCGGCCTCGGTCTAGCGCGAACACACAAAGCGCAGCGCTCACGGGCTGCCTCCATTTGGCGTGGCCGCCAGCGGTGACCAGGCCGCCCTGTCGCATTGATCCAGGGCCTCGGCTTGACCTTAGCCTGCGAGGCCGCGGTCGCCAACGGCGCCCGCGTGGGCTACTTCGACACCCACGGCCGCTTTCCGGCCATGATCAATGTCATCGAGTTCCCGCCTGCCACCAAAGCCATGTTCGGGCGCTTTCGGGACAGCTCACGCGCTGAGGATGGAACGAATCCGGTGAGCTTGCACACCCAGGAGTTGGTCAGGGCTGCCCACAGCCATCCCGTTCAGGGAGTCACAGAGCAGCTCGGAGTTCGACATGCAGGGCTGTGCGATGTGGAAGCACCGCCCCGGATTGCCGCGGCCCGCAGCCTCACAGCAGCCTCGCAGCAGCCTCGCACTATCGGCTTGCCAGCCGCACAGGCGCACACTCCTTTCTTGAATCCAAGCCATCGATCCGGTTTTCCGAGTTTTAACAATACATATATGGTTGTCTAAGATCTTTAAGCGCTCTTAAAATGAGCTCTAGATGAAAGAAAGCTCCCCTCCCCCCCTGCCCGTCGTGCGCAGCCTGACCCGCTTGGGACAAGCAGTCTCGCTCGCGCGTCGACGCAGGCATCTGACGCAGCAGGACCTGGCAGAACGCATTGGCAGTTCCGCCAACACCGTCAGGCGCATGGAGGCGGGCTTTCCGGGCACGGCCTTGGTTCACTTCGCCAGAGCCTTGCAGGTGTTCGGCGAACTCGATCAACTCGACCAATTGCTCGACACCCCTCAAGACACCATCGGCTTGACCCTGATGGATGAAAAACTTCCCCAGCGCGTGCGTAAGTCACGCAAAACGCCGGAATCAGGAGGGTTTTGATGCTCACCCAAACCGGCTCCAAACAAGCACCCGCCCGCACCCAGTTCGATGTCTGCCTGGGCAAGTCACAAAAGCCGCTGGGGCGACTTATCTTCGTCAAGGACGGTCAGCGGGAGTTTTCTCAGTTCGCCTACAGCGAGGCTTGGCTGGCAGACCCCGAGTTCTTCGAGGTCTCTTTCGACCTCCAACGACAAAGCGGCTACCAACTGCGCAAGCCGCCGACCAAGAACGACAGCTGCTTTTTTTTCGCCCTGGCCGATACAGAGCCAGACGCTTGGGGACGACGCGTGATCGCGCGCGCGCACGCCAAAGCCCGCACCAAGGATGCGTCGCTCGGGCCACTGACCGAAGCCGACCACCTCACCAGCGTGGATGATTTCAGCCGAGTGGGCGCGCTGCGCCTGCGCGATGTCAACGGAAACTTCCTTCGCCGCGTGGCCGATGGCGCCCGATCAACACCCGCATTTCTGGAGCTTGAAAAAATCCTGCTCGCATCTCGCGCGGTGGAGATGAGCCAGGAAACCGCAGAAGACCTGGCTTACCTCCAAGGCAAAGGCACCTCCCTGGGCGGCAGGCGGCCCAAGTGCACCATCCTGGATACAGATGGCGCTTTGTCGCTGGGCAAGTTTCCCAGCGTGAACGATGAGCGCTGCGTCACGCGCGGCGAGGTGCTGGCACTGCGCCTGGCTCAGCTGGCCGGCATCGAGAGCGCGCAAGCACGGATCGTCATGGTTCAGGGCAAGCCGGTGGCCATGGTTCGCCGCTTCGACCGCACGCCCGAACAAAATCGCATCCCCTACATCTCAGGCGCCACCTTGTTGCAGGCCAGGCGCGATGACGAGCATTCCTACACAGAAATCATCGATGTGATGCGCGCCAAGTGCGAGAACTTCATCGACGACGCCCGGCAGTTGTGGCGGCGGCTGGTGTTCAACCACCTGATCACGAACGTGGACGACCACCTGCAAAACATCGGCTTCCTGTACAGCGGCAACAAGCAGTGGCGCCTCTCGCCCGCGTTTGACCTGAACCCGTTTCCTGACAAAGATCCGGAGTCCAAGACCTGGCTCAGTGAAGACAGTGGCCCGATCACCTCCATCGAGCAACTGATGGGTCAGGCAGCCCGCTTTGAGTTGTCGCGGCCACAAGCGCGGGAGATTGTGGACGAAGTGGTCGCAGCCGTGAGGCGCTGGAAAGAGGTGGCCACCTCCCCAGAGGTGGGACTGCAGGCGCATGAAATCAATGAATTCAAGCCTGCGTTTGAAAACAAGGCCGCATCAGGCGCTTTGACCTGACTGGGCCACTGCAAGATGGCAGAACGGAGAGAGGATCCGCACTAGAGAAGTAAATGGTAGGGCGTGTTGGACTTGAACCAACGACCAAAGGATTATGAGTCCTCTGCTCTGACCAACTGAGCTAACGGCCCCCGGAAAACGGGTCTGGCCTCAGAGCGCAGTCAGCGCCCTGGGCAGAAGGGTTGCGATTGTAGGGGGCTTGTGTGCGACTTTCGGAACTCAGCGCTGGGAGAGCGCATTGCCGACC
>CANHKH010000319.1 GCA_947460165.1 Comamonadaceae bacterium | reverse complement strand
GGCCTTGATGCCGGAGGGCTGGCCCTCGAATGTCGTCAGGTGCAGGGTCACGTTGGCGGCGGGCTGAGCCAAGTCAGCCAAAGAAGAAACCGGTGCAGCCACAAGGGGCTGGACGGTGAAAGGGGTGAGTGGGAATTTTACCAGCCGACCTGGGTTTTCCCGGCTGTCGCCTGCCCTTAAAGAGCCGGCCTGCTGGCGAATCTTCGCGCGGAGCAATTCCAGCGAAACCTCTGGGTGGCTGGAGCCAAGCTCCTCTGGGCCCACCGGATCGCCAAGCCGGTGGGATAATTGTTTCATGAGCATCACCATCAAAGACAAAGCGGGCGCTGAAGGCATGCGCTTGGCCGGGCGGCTGGCGTCCGAGGTTTTGGATCACCTGACCCCCTTCATCCAGCCTGGCATCACCACCAACGAGATCGACCGTTTGGCCAGCGTCTACATGACCGAGGTGCAAGGCACCATTGCCGCGCCGCTCAATTACCAGCCGCCGGGCTACAAGCCCTACCCCAAAAGCCTGTGCACCTCGGTCAACCATGTGGTGTGCCACGGCATCCCCAATGACAAGCCGCTGAAAAAAGGCGACATCGTCAACGTGGACGTGACGGTCATCAAAGACGGCTGGCATGGCGACACCTCGCGCATGTTCCTCATTGGCGAGTGCTCGATTGCCGCCAAGCGCCTGTGCCGCATCACTTACGAGGCCATGTGGCACGGCATTGCCAAGGTCAAGCCGGGTGCGCGCCTGGGCGACATTGGCCACGCCATTCAGGTGTTTGCCGAAAAGCAAGGCATGAGCATCGTGCGCGAGTTTTGCGGCCACGGCATTGGCCAGGTGTTCCATGAAGAACCCCAGGTGCTGCACTACGGCCGCCCCGGCACGCTTGACTTGCTCTTGCCGGGCATGGTGTTCACCATCGAGCCCATGATCAACCTGGGCAAGCGCGACATCAAAGACGGCCCTGAAAAAGACGGCTGGACCATCGTCACCCGCGACCATTCGCTGTCGGCCCAGTGGGAGCACACGGTGTTGGTGACCGAGACCGGCTACGAGGTGCTCACGGTGTCTGCAGGCAGCCCGGCCATTCCGGACTTTGTGCCTGGCCAAGAAGCGGTGCAGGCAGCCGTCAGCGCTTGAACGCTTAAAACGCATCCAAATTCCCCAACCCCATGCCTTTGCACTCCCAGGTTGAGCCCCCCGCTGAGGGCCAAGCTGGCCTGCAAGCCCTGAACCCGGCCGAGCTGGCCCAATGGCGTGAGGCCTACCGCCAGGGTAAAACGCAGCTGCTGGCCGCCGCACTCCATGGCGCCTCCACCCGCGGCGTGCGCCGTTTACTCAAGCAGCTGGCCCGCCACGCCGACCAGCTGCTTGAGCGGCTGTGGGCACGCTGCCAACTTCCTGCAGACTGCGCCCTGGTGGCCGTGGGCGGTTACGGCCGGGGCGAGTTGTTTCCGCAGTCCGACGTGGACGTGCTCATTGTGCTGCCCGAAGGTTGCGACATGGAGGGGGCAAGCTCCCCAGGCCAGGCCCTGAAGGCCAGGCTGGAGACCTTCATCAGCCAGTGTTGGGACTGCGGCCTGGAAATAGGTTCGAGCGTGCGAACGCTCAGCGAGTGCCTGCAAGAAGCAGGTCGCGACATCACGGTGCAAACGTCCATGCTGGAGTCGCGCTGGGTGGCCGGCGCCAAAGCCCAGGCGGTGCAACTTCAAGGGCAGCTCAAAGCCCAAATGAACCCGCAGGCCTTTTTTGTGGCCAAAACCTTGGAGCTGCGCCAGCGCCACACCAAGTACGAAGACACGCCCTACGCTCTGGAGCCCAATTGCAAGGAATCGCCTGGCGGCTTGCGCGACTTGCAAGTGCTTTTGTGGGTGGCCAAAGCGGCCGGCCTGGGCCACAGCTGGGACGAGATGGCCGCCAACGGCCTGGTCACGCCCTTTGAGGTGCGGCAAATCAAGGCCAACGAGGCGCTGCTCAGCCTGATCCGCGCCCGCTTGCACCTGCTGGCCGGGCGCCGTGAAGACCGGCTGGTGTTTGACTTGCAAACCGCCGTGGCCGAATCTTTCGGCTACCAAGCGCAACTCGACGAGCAAGGCCGGCTCAAGCGCGGCACCTTGAGAACCAGTGAAATGCTGATGCGCCGCTACTACTGGGCGGCCAAGGCGGTCACGCAGCTCAATCAAATTTTGCTGCTCAACATTGAAGAGCGTCTGGCGCCAGCCACGCCGCCCATGCGGCCCGTGAACGAGCGCTTTTGGGACAAAGGCGGCAAGCTGGAGGTGGCCTCCGATGAGCTGTACCAGCAGCAGCCTCACGCCATCTTGGAAACATTTTTGCTCTACACCACAGAGCCCAGCATCAACGGCCTGTCGGCCCGCACGCTCAGGGCGCTGTACAACGCGCGCGGCATCATGAACGGGGCCTTCAGGCGAGACCCAGTCAACCGCGAGACTTTCAAGAAGATTTTGCTGCAGTCCGAAGGCATCACCCACGCCATTCGCCTGATGAACCAAACCTCGGTGCTGGGCCGCTACCTGTGGGTGTTTCGCAAAATTGTGGGGCAAATGCAGCACGACCTGTTCCATGTGTACACCGTGGACCAGCACATATTGATGGTGCTGCGCAATGTGCGGCGCTTTTTCATGGCCGAGCACTCGCACGAGTACCCCATGTGCTCGCAGCTGGCCGCCGGCTGGGACAAGCCCTGGATGTTGTACATCGCCGCCCTCTTTCACGACATTGCCAAAGGCCGGGGCGGCGACCACTCGGAGCTCGGTGGCCATGAAGTGCGGGTGTTTTGCCGCCAACACGGCATCCACGCCGAAGACGCCAAGCTCATTGAGTTTTTGGTGCTCCAGCACCTGAGCATGAGCCGCATTGCCCAAAAAGAAGACCTGAGCGATCCGGACGTGATTGCCAGCTTTGCCCAGCGCGTGGGCAACGAGCGCTACCTCACGGCCTTGTACTTGCTGACCGTGGCCGACATCCGGGGCACCAGCCCCAAGGTGTGGAACGCCTGGAAAGGCAAGCTGCTCGAAGACCTGTACCGCTACACCCTGCGCGTGCTGGGCGGGCGCGCGCCCGACGCCCAGGCCGAGGTGGAGTTGCGCAAGCGCGAGGCGCTGGCCATGCTGGCTTTGCATGCGCAGCGCTTTGAATCCCAAAAGGAGCTCTGGGACACGCTGGACGTGAGCTACTTCATGCGCCACGAGGCCGGTGACATTGCTTGGCATGCCCGACAGCTCTCGCGCCATGTGGGCCTGGCCCAGACGGTGGTGCGCGCCCGTGCCAGTGTCTCTGGCGAGGGTCTGCAGGTGCTGGTCTACACGCCAGACCAAAGCGATTTGTTCGCGCGCATCTGCGGCTTTTTTGACCAGACCGGCTTTTCCATCCTGGACGCCAAAATCCACACCGCCCGCAACGGCTGTGCGCTGGACACCTTCCAAGTGGTCAGCCCCGACTTGGCCGAGCACTACCGCGAATTGGCCGGCATGGTCGAGGTGGAACTGGCCCGCACGCTGGACCAAGCCGGCCCGCTGCCCGAGCCCAGCCGCGGCCGGGTGTCACGCCGCGTCAAAAGCTTTCCGGTGGCCCCGCGCGTGGATTTGCGGCCAGACGACAAAGCCCAGCGCTGGCTGCTCAGCGTCTCAGCCAGCGACCGCGCTGGCCTCCTCTACTCCATCGCCCGCGTGCTGGCCCAGCACCGCATCAATCTGCGTTTGGCCAAGGTCACCACCTTGGGCGAGCGGGTCGAGGACACCTTTTTGATTGACGGGTCGGAATTGCAGCAAAACAAGGCACAAATTGCCATAGAGACCGAGTTGCTCGAAGCGCTCAGGTCGTGAGCACAGGGCTGCACCTTGCCCGCCCAGGGTTATCCACAGTCACATTGTCAAAAACCCACACCTAGACTGAACGGAATTCAACCCCCAAGGATTCCCATGAGCTCGCCGCGCCCCGCTTTTCGCACCTCCCCCAGCAACGACCGCATCAAAGAAATTCAGACCCAGCCCGAACGGGTCAAAGACATGCCTTATGCGCCCGCCATTCGGCTCGAAGGCGTGGGCGACGTGCTCTACATCTCTGGCGCCACCGCCTCGCCGCTCTACCACAAGCACCCGCATGAGGAGAACGAGCACCAGCACAGCGGCGACATCCGCGAGCAAACCCGCCGCGCCATGGACACCATCGCCGGCATCTTGGCGCACGAGGGCCTGACCTGGACCGACGTGGTCAAGGTCACCAAATACCTCACCGACATGCGCGACCAAGACGGCATGGTGGCCGTCATGTCAGAGTATTTTGGCGACTGGAAACCGGCCAGCACCACGGTGTGCATCAACCAGCTGTCCACGCCAGGGGCCAGGGTGGAGTTGGAGATGATGGCGGCTTTTGGCCGTCGTTGAGCACGCCCCAGGCGACAAATCGCCGGCAGGCCGGCGCCTACGGGGAAAGCTCAGGCTTGTCTTTGCAGAGGCTGAACCTCAACCCGAAGGCGAGCAGCTGAGCGTGCGCCTGGCCGGCTCCACCACGGCTTTTTCGGCCTCGTAGTTGCCGGTGAGCACACGCATCAGCAAAAAACCCTGGCCTGAAGGCGTCACCACCACCTGAGCGCCTG
>CANHKH010000318.1 GCA_947460165.1 Comamonadaceae bacterium | reverse complement strand
GCTGGCGTTGTACAGGCCAACTGAGAAATAAGAGTAGCGCGCATCGTCAGTGGGCGTATTAAAAACAACGGAGACCAGGCCTGAGCCTGTCGTTGTGAAGCTGTACCAGTCAAGATCGCTAGATGTTGCTAGCTGCCCGCTCATTGCACTGCCCAGCGTTACGGCATCAGAGGTGGCTAGGGTGTTGTTGGCTTCAGATTCAAAGAACATTTCAGCCCCAGCGGTTTTCTCACCACGTTTCCATGGCGACAAAAGGTAAAAAAATGGCAATTACCTGATTATGTCGTTTCGTTGGTGTGGATCACCATGGCTAGGTAAGCGATTTTTTTGAAAATCCGGCCAGGACGGATCGACTCCGCCTCGCGCCTCCCTCACAACGCACCATTGATTTTTCTAATTGGTGCGTTTTTTCGAGTGCCCATCATCCTTGGAACTTGACTTGACCGGTTTCACTCCGGTTGGATGTTCGCTTCCCGCGCCAGGCGCTGCCATTTGGCCACCTCTTGGGGAATGAAGTTGCCCATTTGAGCGCGGTCCAGCGCCATGGCTTGAATGCCGCCTGCATTCAAGCGCGACAGCACTTCAGGCTCTGCCAACAGCCGCACAAAGGTGGAGTGGAGTTGCCCCACCAGTTCGGGCGGCATGCGCGCAGGCCCGAGTACGGCAAACCAGGCGGTGATGTCATAGCCCGGCAGCCGCTCGGACAGTGCCGGCCAGTCGGGGGTGATGGCATAGCGCTTGGGCGCAGTCACGCCCAGGGCCCTGAGCTTGCCGCCCTTGGCTTGGGCCAAGGCGTTGTTGATGTCCACAAAGGTGAAGTCCAGCGTGCCCGCAATCACGTCGTTGACTGCCAGCGGTATGCCTTTGTAGGGCACCAGCAAGGTGTCCAACCGGGCCAGCTTGTTGAGCAAGGCAATGCTCATTTGTGAGCTCGACGAGCCGTAGCCGCCATTGAGTTTGCCGGGCTGCTTGCGGGCCATGTCCAAGAAGTCGTCCAACGTGCGGGCGGGGTGGTCTGTGCGAACCATGAGCACCAGCGCGCTCTCGCCAATGCCAGAGACCAGGGTGAGGTCGCGCGCTGGGTCGTAGGGCATGCTTTTGAGCAAAGCCACGTTGGACGCCGCCGCGGAATTGGAGGAAAACAGCAGGGTGTGGCCATCGGGTGCTGCGCGCACCACCTCCATGGCGCCTATGGAGCCGCCAGCACCGGGCTTGTTGTCCACAACAAAGGGCTGACCCAGGGCGGCTTGAAGCTGTTGCGCCATCAGGCGCGCGGTGAGGTCAGTGCCCGTGCCCGCCGGAAAGGGCACGACCAAGCGCACGGGGCGCTGCGGGTAAGTTTGGGCCCATGCCCCGCCGGGGCTCGCGGCACTGGCCGCCATGGCCACAAGAGCTGTTCTGCGGGTCAAAGAGGTGTGCATGGTCATGGTTGACTTTCAATCGTAAAAGCGGCGCACCCACTCGCGCACGCTCAGGGCAGGGAAGGGCGCTTGGGCCATGTGCGTTCTCAGGGCCACCACGGCATCGTGCAGCCCGGGCGCCATGGGCTGCGACAGCTGCGCGATTTTGGCCAGCACGGGTTCTAGCTCCAAGGGCCGGGCCGGGCTTCCCAGGGCGGCTTCGCAGGTGTGCTCGAGTTGGCTGCCGTCTGTGAGGGTGAGGGTGACCTTGGCCGGCCTGTCGTAGGGCCAGGGCTTGATGCCTGGCAGCTCCACCAGGCGCACACGGGGGCGCAGCTGGGCGATCAGCGGGTCTGACAGGCTGGGGTCCAAAAAGTTGCCAGGCTCCGCTGCGCCATGGGCCAGGGTGGCGGCCATGGCGTGCGGGATGGAGAACTTGGCGGCCAAGGTGGTTTGGGGCTGGGCGTTGCTGAAGTTCATGGCCATTTTGGAGCAGTGCACGGTCAACTCTTGCACCCCCTGCCCGCCGCGCAAGTGCGGGTGGGGGTGCAAGATGGACTCCAGCGCCTCCATGGCCGCGTGCGAGTGGTGACAAGCGCCATACAGCTTGTGGTAACCCTCGGCAATGGTCCATTCTTGGCCCAGGTTGGCGCTGAGTTCCTCGGCCAAGCTCTGGGGCGCACCCAAAATGGTTTGGTACACATCAAAAGCCCCGTCGGGCGTGCCGCCTATGCCCAGCTCGGCCATGTCGCATGCAAATGCGCCCAGCCAGGCGCCGGCGGCGGGCCAGGCGTTGCGGACCAGTGCGCCTTGAATGGGGTAGCTGTAGGGGCCTGGGGACACCAGGGTGGCGGCCGCCGTCAGCGCCGACATGAAGGTGGCTGGCGGCAAGCGCCGCAAGCTGGCCAGGCCCGCTGCGGCGCAAATGGCGTTGTAGGCCCCGTGGGGGTGAATGCGCGGCAGCGTGCCTGGCCAGGCGCGTGCAAAGCGGGTGCCCACCTCGTAGGCGACCACGGTGGCGCGCATCACTTCTTCCAGGCTGTGGTCATGGGCCTGGGCGGCCGCCAAAATCAGCGGCTGGCTCAAGGCGCCGGGGTGCACGGCGGTGCGGGTGTAGCCGTCGTCCAGCTCGTTCCAGGTGACCGCCAAGCCGTTGCCCAAGGCGGCATTCATCAGGGACAGGCCAGGCCCGCCCGTGGTGAAGAGCGTGGCTGCGCCGCCAGTGTCGCTGTCGATCAGCCGCTGGTGGTAGGCCTTGACCTCGGGTTCTTCGGCCGCCGACAGGATGGCTGCGATGTTGTCGCCCAGCACCAGCGCGGCCTTGAGCCGTGCGGGTGCAGGCACATCGGCCAGTTCAAGGGCGCAAGCCCATTCGCACAAGAGCCTGAAGTGGTGGGCCACGGCAGCGGCATCCGAGGCGCCGCGGGGCAAAGCGGCGGCGCTCATGCGGCTTGGCGCTGGCCTGCGTTCAAGGCGTGCCAGACTTTGTTGGGGGTGTAAGGCATCTCTACGCCGGTGACGCCCACCGAGCCCAGTGCATCGATCATGGCGCTGGTGATGGCGGCCGGCGCGCCAATGGTGCCGGACTCGCCGCAGCCTTTGACCCCTGAGGGGTTGTGCGTGCAGGGCTGGGTCTCGTCGGTGGCTGTGATGAAGTCGGGCAGGTCGTCGGCGCGCGGCATGGCGTAGTCCATGAAGGAGCCGGTCAGCAGCTGGCCGGTGCTGGGGTCGTAGCTGGCCCCCTCAAACAGGGCTTGGCCTATGCCTTGCGCAATGCCGCCATGGGCCTGCCCCTCCACCACCATGGGGTTGATGACGGTGCCCACATCGTCCACGGCGATGTAAGACACCACGCGCGTCACCCCGGTTTGGGGGTCTATCTCTACCTCGCAAGCCTGTGCCCCGTTGGACCAGGTGAGGTTGGTGGGGTCGAAAAAAGCCGTCTCGTGCAGCGCCGGCTCCATGCCCACCGGCAAATGGTGGGCATAGGTAGCTGTGCGGGCCACCTCGGGCCAACTGATCTGCCGCCCATCGTCGGCCACAAAAGCGCACACACCGGCGTTGACTTGGTGCTCCACCTGCTCGACCCCGAGCAGGTGCGCGGCAATCAGGCGGGCTTTGGTCAAAATTTTGTGGGCCGCCATCAAAATGGCCGAGCCGGCAATGACCATGGAGCGCGAGCCAAAAGTGCCTGTGCCATAAGGCACCCGGCCGGTGTCGCCCTCGACCAGCTCAATGCTATTGAGCGGCACCCCCAGGGTGGAGGCCAGCAGCTGCGCAAAGGTGGTGACATGGGCCTGGCCATGGCTGTGCGTGCCGCACAGCACCACCAAGCTGCCGTCGGCCGCCACGCGGATTTCGGCCGAGTCAAAAAAGCCCGCGCGGGCCCCAAAGGTGCCCGCATAGCGGGATGGCGCCACGCCCGAGCTTTCTACAAAGTAGCAAATCCCAAAGCCGCGCAGCAGGCCCCGCTGCTCAGAGGCTTGCCGCCGCTTGGCAAAGCCGGCGTGGTCTGCCAGCACCAGCGCCTGGTCAAACAAGCGCACAAAGTCGCCGCTGTCATAAACCGGCCCCAGCGGTGTGGCGTAGGGCATGTCTTGCCGGCGGATAAAGTTTTTGCGCCGCAGCTCAAAGCGGTCCATGCCGGTTTGCACAGCGGCCGCTTCCATCAGCCGCTCGAGCACAAAGCAGGCCTCGGGCCGCCCGGCGCCGCGGTAGGCGTCGGTGGGCACGGTGTTGGTGAACATGGCGTTCACCTCGGCAAAAATGGCCGGGATTTTGTAGGGGCCAGACATCACGGCCGTGTACACCGTGGTGGGCACAGCCGCCCCCACGGTGGAGACATAAGCGCCCAAGGCGGCATGCGTGAGCACGCGCAAGCCCAAGATGTGGCCTTGTGCGTCCAGCGCCATCTCGGCGTGGGTGCTGTGGTCGCGGGCTTGGTAGTCGCTGACAAAGGCCTCGCTGCGGGTGGACACCCATTTGAGCGGCTGCCCCAGCTGCAGGCTGGCCCAGGCCAAGATGGTTTCTTCCGGGTAGAGCTTGCCTTTGGTGCCAAAGCCGCCGCCCACGTCGGGGGCAATCACGCGGATGGAACTCTCGCTCAGACCGAGCTGCTCTGACACCAGTTTGCGAATGTGGTGCGGCACCTGGGTGGCAGACCACAGGGTCAGGGCGTGGCCATCTTGCCCGCCTGAGGCCGAGGGCTGCGCCACCACGGCGCGGGGCTCCAGGGCCGCACAAAT